>JBGUVZ010000373.1:0-7323 GCA_045220685.1 Oscillospiraceae bacterium
CATAGCAGATGCCGCAGTATCTGCCACCTTTGATATTGAAACATCGTCGCTTAAAAGTTCCAGTTCCTTTCTGGCAGCGCCGATCGTCATCGACATATTGGTACCGGTATCACCGTCCGGTACAGGATAAACATTGAGTTCATCCACCTTCTGGCGGTCATTTTCAAGGCAGACCGCACCGTTTATTATTGCATCTCTGAAAAGTTTTCCGCTTATCACGTGTTTATACTCCTTTATTCTGTAATACTGTCAACAAAGACGTTTATGCCGGCAACATCCATGCCTGTAGCCTGCTCAACGGCATATCTTACCCTGTGCTTGAGGCTGCCTGTGACAGCTGAAATATTTGTGCCTAACGTCACTGAAACATGAAGGCTTATAAATATCTTGTTTTTCTTTACCTTGATGCCGACGCCGTTTCTGTTCATCTTGTCCAGTCTGAGAGCTGATCTGATATCGCTCAGCATGGATACTGTGTTCATATCGGCAACGCCGAAGCATCCTGTGACGGTATTCCAGATAAGATCAGTCAGATATCTGGTTGAGACTGTTATTTTTCCAATGTGATTTTCTATAGTAAGCATGTTCATCGTTCTCCCCCTGATACACAAATGTGTCACGTAATTTGTTCCTTGTCCGCTGTTAAACAACGGCAAATGCCAATGTGTATTCTATTATTATACCACAAACGTTTCACAAGTACAACACTATGAGATTGACAAAAAATATTAAACCATGTTATTATATAGTAAATAAAAATCAATCAGCGACTGGAGAATCACGTAATACAATGAATCTGCTTTTTATAGGCGACGTAGTCGGCCGTTCGGGGCTCGATTTTATCAGGTCCAATCTTTACAGGATCAAAAAAGAATATAACATAGACTTTACCGTGGCAAACGGAGAAAATTCAGCTCCCGGCAACGGCATCTCAAAGGCTTCGGCTGACGAGCTGACGGAATACGGTGTTGACGTCATCACCACCGGAAACCATGCCTTCAGAAGAAAGGAAGCTGCGGGAATATTTGAGCAGAGTCATATTCTTCGTCCGGCAAACTATCCTGACGGATGTGTCGGAAAGGGATACGGTATCTATGATTTCGGCAGATACAGCATTGCTGTGGTAAATCTCATGGGAACTGCCTTTATGGAGTCGCTGGACAATCCTTTTTCATGTATCGACAGAATATTGAAGGAGATCGATACTCCGAACATAATAGTTGACTTTCACGCTGAGGCCACATCTGAGAAAAAGGCTATGGGGCATTATCTCACCGGAAAAGTAAGCGCGGTCCTCGGAACGCACACCCACGTTCAGACTGCTGATGAAATAATTCTCGGCGGCCACACAGGATACATAACCGACGCCGGCATGACGGGGCCTGAGCTTTCCGTTCTCGGCGTAAATTCCGAAGATGCTATAAACAAGCAGAAATACAAAACTCCTGTTTGTTTCAGGGAATCTGAAAACCCTGCGTTTTTAAATGCGGTAGTCCTTGAAATTGATACTAAACTCGGCATATGCACTAAAATCAACCGGTTGATTATAAGGTAACTTCACTAAAATTTTACCGGAAGTGTTGCAAATTCCATGCAGTTAATGTATAATGTACTTGCAACCAGGCGAGATGTTTACACAAATTAACGTAATCTAACTCAGGAGGTTTTCATTTTGGAAATTTTAAAAGTTTCTTCGCACTCTTCGCCAAATTCCGTTGCCGGTGCAATTGCAGGCGTCATCAGGGAAAAGAAAGCTGTTGAAGTTCAGGCTATCGGTGCAGGTGCTGCCAACCAGGCAATCAAGGCAATAGCAATCGCACGCGGTTATCTTGCTCCTATCGGAGTAGATCTCATCTGCGTTCCGGCATTTACAAACATAGTTATCGACGGGGAAGAAAGAACAGCTATCAAGCTTATCTGCGAGCAGAGATGATCTGCATGTTTCAATAAAAATAATATAGGGGGACGTTGCTTTATGCCGTCCCCCTTTTTCAGCTTGACAATCGCAGAAAATATGTGTTATACTTTAAAAACAGGGGAGTCTGTTGACAGTCTGAGAGGGAGATGTGATCTCCGACCCTTGACCTGATGCGGATAATGCCGCCGTAGGAAGTCATAACGATTTTTTCGGAGAGTTGTACCGCGTGTACGCTCTCCGCTTTTTATTTTTTGATTCAGATAAGAAAGCAGGTATAACAATGACACAGATGGAAGCCGCCAGAAAAGGTATTCTGACAGACGAAATGAAAGCCGTTGCGAAGAAGGAATATATGGACGAGAGTAAGCTTATGCAGCTTATTGCAGAGGGTAAGGTCATTATCCCGTGCAACAAACTCCATAAATGCATAACTCCTAACGGTGTAGGTTCTGCGCTTACCACCAAGATAAACGTTAATCTCGGAACTTCAAGAGATATGGCAAGTCTTGAAGAAGAGCTTAAGAAGGTGCAGGAAGCTGTTGATCTCGGCGCTGAAGCAATCATGGACTTAAGCTCATTCGGCGATACAAGAAAGTTCAGAAAAATGCTTACTTCAGAGTGCCCTGCCATGATCGGTACTGTACCTATCTACGATGCTGTTGTTTACTACCACAAGGCTCTTATGAAGATCACGACTGACGAGTGGATCGATATCGTAAGAATGCATGCCGAGGACGGTGTTGACTTCATGACCATCCACTGCGGCATCAACAGAAATACTATAAATAAATTCAAGCAGAACAAGCGTCTTATGAACATCGTTTCAAGAGGCGGATCAATTATTTTCGCATGGATGGAGATGACCGGAAACGAAAATCCGTTCTACGAAAGATTTGACGAGATACTTGAGATCTGCCGCGAATATGACGTTACACTCAGTCTCGGCGATGCCTGCAGACCTGGATGCATCTTTGACGGAACTGATCCGGCACAGATAGAGGAACTTATCACCCTTGGCGAACTGACAAAGAGAGCATGGGAAAAGGACGTTCAGGTAATGATCGAAGGTCCGGGACACATGCCGATGAATCAGATCGCTGCCAACATGGAAATACAGAAGACACTGTGCCACGGTGCTCCTTTCTACGTACTCGGACCGATAGTAACAGACATCGCTCCGGGATACGACCACATCACATCTGCCATCGGCGGTGCGATCGCTGCACAGGCAGGCGCAGCTTTCCTCTGCTATGTAACACCGGCAGAACACTTAAGACTTCCTGATGCAAAGGATGTTAAGGAAGGTATCATTGCTGCAAGAATTGCCGCTCATTCAGCTGACATTGCGAAAGGACTTCCGCATGTAACTGACTGGGATATGAAGATGGACAAAGCACGTCACGCACTTGACTGGGAAGGAATGTTCGACGCTGCCATCGATCCGGAAAAGGCAAGAGCATACCGCGAATCTTCAAAGCCGCAGAAGGAAGACACATGCAGCATGTGCGGAAATTTCTGTGCTGTAAAGAACGTAAACAGAATCCTCGACGGCGAGATCGTAACTATATTTGACGAATGATGAGTATGAAAAAAGTACTTACAATAGCCGGTTCCGACTGCAGCGGCGGCGCAGGAATACAGGCTGATATAAAAACAATTTCGGCACACGGTATGTATGCCATGAGTGCGATAACTGCGCTGACAGCACAGAACACCACCGGAGTAAGCGGTATTTTCAACGTTACGCCGGAATTTGTTGAAAGTCAGCTCGAAAGCATTTTTACAGATATTTTTCCGGACAGCGTAAAGACAGGAATGATGTCAGAAGCAGAGATAATCGAAGCTGCTGCATCTGTTCTGAAAAAATACAAGGCACCGAATATCGTTGTCGATCCGGTAATGGTATCGACAAGCGGAAGCAGACTTCTTTCCGACAGTGCGCTCGATGCGATGACCGGTTCGCTCTTCCCTCTCGCCCGTGTGATAACCCCGAACATCCCGGAAGCGGAAGTACTAAGCGGAATAAGTATTTCCGATATCGCAGACATGGAAAAAGCCGCACGGATAATAAGTGAAAAAACGCCTGCCGCCGTTCTCGTAAAAGGCGGACACAGCGTTTCGGACGCAACAGATCTGCTGCTCGCAGACGGAAAAGTATTCACATTTGCCGGAAAGCGAATAGACAATCCGAACACCCACGGAACCGGATGCACACTCTCATCCGCCATCGCCTGCGGACTTGCAGACGGACTTTCAGTATCTGACAGCATCGAACGTGCAAAGGAGTATCTCACCGGAGCAATAGCTGCCGGGCTTGATCTTGGCAAGGGTTCGGGACCGGTGGATCATCTTTACAGGATACACGGATAAAACAACAGACACTCATGTTTATGATCAAACACGAGTGTCTGCTTTTTTATTTCAGAGTAACTGATGAGTATTTCGGTATTGGAAAACAACTTATTCTTCTATTTCATGCTGTTTACCATTGTAATAACACGTTCCGTTATTAGTTTGAAGCGTTTCATATCCGTCCGGATCTGTGTAAATCTGTGCCGAACGATAATATTCTCCGTTTTCATCGTACAGGGAATATGCATAATAACCCCTGCCGCCGTTTGTTCCCTCCCATGTGCCGGTAGGCGCATCGGAACCGTATTCAGGATCTGTGTTAAGCGGCATAGGCACAGGTATTGCTTCCCATGTTCCGTCTTCGTGGAATATGAAGCCTATATATTTCATATTGACATAACTATGCACTGCCCATCTGCCAACGATAGCCTTGCGTGCCAGTTCTCCGTATGATTCAGTCTGAACCTGCTCTTCAGTTTCCGCTTCTGTTTCCTCGGCGCTGGTTTCAGCTTCTGTCGCCTGTGTAGTAACTTCTTCGGTAGTAACCTCAGTTGTGACAGTGGTCTGTTCAGTAGTAGTTACCGTCTCTGAAACAGTAGTTGTGAGAGCAGTTGTTTCGGCAGTGGTTTCCGCAGCTGTAGTCGTAACCTCGGAAGAAGCTTCCGTTTCAGTCTGTACATTTGTAACTTCCGGTTCTGAAGTACCTGTATTTCCCTTTTCGCATCCTGCGAGAGATACTGCGAATACAAATGCTGCAAGTGCAGCAGACATATACTTTGATTTGTTTTTCATGTTCTAATCCCCCTGTATCAAAATCACATTATATTGCATATTTTAACACGTATAATTCATATCGTCAAGATGTTTTAAAATGATTTGCCGCAAATATCGCCATCAGATCCGATAAATGCCGATAATCTTTGAAAAATCTATTGATTTTATTATTATTACATGGTATAATAGTTTAGATATTACTAAAAGAAATTATAATAAGGAGGGTAATGCATGTCCATCGCAGAGATCGTTATGGGTATTATTCTGCTTCTGTGTTGTCTTGTACTGATATTTCTTTGTCTCAGTCAGGATACAAAGGCTCAGAACAGTATGACATCCGCTATAACAGGCGCCTCTTCAGAATCATTCTACGGAAAGAATGAAGGAAGAACAAAGGAAGCAAAACTTATCAAGGCTACAAAGTATGGTCTTATCTTATTCTTTGTACTTACTCTTGCTATAAACATAGTACCGCTTTTCTTTAACTAAGAAAAAATGCGTTTATCCTGCTTATTGGACACACAGCTTTTTTCCGTATAAAAAGCTGCCGATATGCAGGGTTATTTTTTTATAGAAACGCTGACAGATTTCATCGGTACGATACGAAATACAAGTCAGCATTTCCTCATATACATGAAAGGAGAAAAATATGGCGAACACCAAACATTCAGCTAACTACTACAAAAACAAAATACTGCTCGTACTTAACCAGGCCGGCAAAAAGCCGATGACACGAAACGATATGATCGCCAAATCGAAGTGCAAGAAAACTGAAAGCGACGTTTTCAAAAAAGCACTTGATGAACTTAAATCCGAAGGACTTATCTGCGACCAGAAAAAAGGCTATGTCCTCTGCTCACGCATGGGATATTTCAAGGCCACTGTAAAGAGAATAAGCAAGACTTTCGGCTTCATAGAAAAGGACGAGGACCAGACCGAAGTTTTCATTCCGGGTAAATTCCTTATGGGCGCAATGCCTGGAGACAAGGTAATCGCAAATCTCATTCCTTCAAGAACGGGAAAGCCGGAGGGCGAGGTAATTGCAATAACCGAGACTGCCGATGCAACTATAACCGGTGTGCTCGAACAGGAGTACAAGGAGTTCTTCATTATACCTGATACCATGTCAAAGACTGCTGTAAGAGTAGTGGAGAATGAGTGCGGAGCAAAGCCGGGAGACAAGGTAATTGCGCGTATCATCGCAAGAGGAACAAGTCACTCAGCACACAAGGCTGCGATAGTTTCTACATTCGGAAGTTCGGAAAAGGCAAGCAGCTGTGCAATGGCACTTCTTAAGGTAAGCGGTATTTCACTCGAATTTCCGGCAGATGCACAGGCGGAAGCGAAGAAGCTTTCCGAAGACGGTATAAGACCGGAAGATCTGAAAAAGCGACTTGATCTCCGTGACGAGATCATCTTCACAATAGACAGCGCAGAGTCAAAGGACCTTGACGACGCTATCTCAATCGCACGTACAAATACCGGATATCAGCTCGGCGTCCATATTGCCGACGTTTCACACTACGTAAAGGGCAACTCACCTCTCGACAAGGAAGCACTTGTGCGCGGCACCAGCGTATACTACGCTGACAGAGTAGTTCCGATGCTCCCGAAGGAGCTTTCAAACGGCATCTGCTCACTTAATCCGGACGAGGACAGACTTGCTTTCTCATGTCTTATCGACCTCGACAAACAGGCTAAGATAAAGGGATACAAGTTCCATAAAACTGTTATCCGCTCTGCAGTAAAGGGCGTTTACAAGGAGATCAACACAATACTCGACGGCACTGCTACTGACGAGATAAAGCAGAAATATGCAATAGTAAGCGACAACATCTTCATCATGAATGAACTTGCCGACATACTCATGGAAAACCGTGACAAGCGCGGTGCTCCGTCACTTGAAACATCGGAAAGCAAACTTATAATAAATGAAAATGACATCTGCGTGGACGTTGTTCCGAGAACGCGCGGCAAGAGTGAAATGATCATCGAGGAGTTCATGCTTCTTGCAAACCAGTGTGCCGCAAATCTTGCAAGGACTTCAAAGATACCGTTTGTTTACCGTATCCACGAAGATCCTTCACTCGAAAAGCTCGCTGACATGAAGGATTTCCTCACACGCATGAACATCGAATTCCCGCATTTCTCAGAAGTAAAGCCGGCTCATTTTGCTGAGATACTCAAAAACAACCGCAACAGCGAAAAGTTCCCGGTAATCAACAACATCCTTCTCCGCTCGATGGCAAAGGCTAAATATGCACCGGATCCGGTAGGAC
>JBGUVZ010000374.1:0-2298 GCA_045220685.1 Oscillospiraceae bacterium
CAGTTATGACGCCCTTTGCCGTAACCATGCCCATGAATAGCGCCAGGTCATGTACCGATCCGCTTTTTTTCGTATCTGCCGGAGCAAGGTTCATCATGACACGTGCATTCGGAAATTTTATTCCGCCTGCGAGCATGGCTGACTTTATTCTTTCACGGCTTTCCTTTACTACCGTGTCGGGCAGACCTACTATTTCAAAAGCAGGCTGACCCATTCGGATGTCGGTTTCAACATCCACTGAAAATGCGTTGAGGCCGAAAAGCCCCATGGTATTGATCTTGGAAAACATATTTCTCTTTACCTCCCATTAAATAAATATACATGTATCCCATAAAATACTATATCACATCGAGGAAAGGAAATCAATACCTATGGAAAAATATTTTTTGGTATCTGTCTCCGGACGGGCAGGATATTAAGGGAACGCCGATTTATTATTGAGTATGATAATAAACAAAAAATCCGTATCTTCAAAACGAAAATACGGACAAATTCACAATCTTTGATAATGCGGTTGACAACCCAATATATTTGGAGTATAATTGTATAATGTATCAAAATGGGGAGTTTTATACCCTGTTACACTATGGTTAGTATATCACAGATATATCAATAAATCAATAGTTTTCACATTTTTCTGCTTCTGACACCGGTGATCTTCAGCAAATCACTGATGCAGACTATCAACAAGAAGGAGGACCAGACACCAATGGTGAATGTCAAGCCTAAACAGCTCGGTAAAAATACCAGAATGAGCTTTGGCAAAATCAATGAGGCTCTTGAGATGCCAAACCTTATCGAGGTACAGAAAAATTCCTACAAGTGGTTCAAGGAGGAGGGTCTTAAAGAGGTTTTCCATGATGTAGCAGCTATCACTGACTACAACGGAAATTTAGTCTTAAATTTTACAGGGTATAAGATCGACGACACTCCGAAGTACTCCATCGCAGAATGTAAGGAACGTGACGTTACATATGCAGCTCCGCTCAGAGTAACTGCAACACTCTGGAACAAGGAAACCGGTGACGTAAAGGAAAGCGAGATCTTTATGGGCGACTTCCCGCTCATGACAGACAGCGGTACTTTCGTAATCAACGGTGCGGAACGAGTTATCGTATCACAGCTTGTCAGATCTCCTGGTGTTTACTATGCCTTCGAGAAGGACAAGACAGGTAAGAACCTCTACAAGTCCACAGTTATTCCGAACCGCGGTGCGTGGCTCGAATACGAAATGGACTCAAACGACGTTGTTTATGTTCGTATAGACAAGAACAGAAAAATCCCGATAACAACATTTATCAGAGCTCTCGGCGTAGGTACAGACGAAGAGATCGAAGAAATGTTCGGCGCTGACGAAAGACTCAACCAGACAATTCTTCAGAAGGACAGCACAAAGAACAACTCTGACGCTCTTCTCGACGTATACAGAAAACTCCGTCCGGGCGAACCTCCAACGGTTGAAAGCGCACTTTCACACCTTAACAATCTTTTCTTCGACGCAAAAAGATATGATCTCTGCAAGTTCGGCCGTTACAAGTACAACAAGAAGCTCGGTATTGCTTCAAGACTTTCAGGCCACCTTCTTTCAAGACCTGTTGTAAACCCAATGACAGGCGAACTCATGGCATCTGACGGAGAGACAATTTCATATGAAAAGGCTCTCGAGATCGAACAGGCCGGTGTAATGGAGGCTTACGTTACTGTTGAAGTAAAGGAAGACTACACAACACCTACAGGCGAAAAGAAGTCAAAGCTTGTTGAACGTGAAGTAAAGATCATCGGTAACGGTATGGTTGACATCACTGGTTATGTAAACTTTGATGTTGCAAAGTACGGCATCGATGAAAAGGTATACTTCAAGGTACTCAAGGAGATCCTCGAAAATTCTGCTGACGAAGAGGAACTCGAAGAAAACGTTAAGAACAGAGTTGAAGAACTCGTTCCTAAGCACATCATTCTTGATGATATTTATGCTACTATCAGCTACTTCCTCAACCTTTGCTCAGGCATCGGTACAGTTGACGATATAGACCATCTCGGAAACCGTCGAATCCGTTCTGTAGGTGAGCTTCTCCAGAACCAGTTCAGAATCGGTTTTGCAAGAATGGAAAGAGTTATCCGTGAAAGAATGAACACACAGTCACAGGAAATGGATACCATTACTCCTCAGTCACTTGTAAACATTCGTCCGATAACTGCTGCAATCAAGGAATTCTTTGGTTCATCACCACTTTCACAGTTCATGGACCAGACAAACCCTCTCGCAGAACTTACACACAAGAGACGTCTTTCAGCCCT
>JBGUVZ010000375.1:0-2577 GCA_045220685.1 Oscillospiraceae bacterium
AATTTACTTCGAGTGTGCGGAGGTCAAGTCTGATATCGCCGCAGACAAGTTCTGCTTTCTGAAGAACTGTTCCGCCGGCACGTTTGAGAAGTGCTATGCATTTTGCGTAGAGTGCCGCCAGCGAAAACGGCTTTATAATATAGTCGTCACAGCCGAGTGCATATCCGTAGAGCAGATCCTCTTCTCTGGCGCGCGCAGTCAGGAAAAGGAGCGGCACATCAGCAGGTGTGGCTGAGTTTTTCGATGAGCGGATCTCTCGGCAGAGTGAAAATCCGTCGATGCCCGGCATCATCACATCGAGTATAAGCAGATGAAATTCTTCTTCTGTTAATTTTTCCAGAGCAGAAGTTCCGTCCGGAACGCACACAAGCTCAGTACACTCATCTGTCTTTTCTGAAAAATAATCGGAAATGATCTCGGTTATCTGAGGATCGTCCTCAGCAAGCAGGATTCTGTAATTCATGTTCTCACCTCATGTTTATATGATACAGGGGAGATGTATCCTCTGTGTATCCTTCGTATGTTTTATAAAGATACGATGATTTGTCTGTGATAAGATTGCTTTATAATTTGAAATGTGATACTATTATATTTTAAAGGTAAAACGAAAATATTGCAATTAAAACTGAAAATAAATCAGCGTATCACTGAATATAATATAGTATAAAAATTTTTTTGAAAAAGCTGTAACATTTACATGTCAGACGGCATCATAGATTATGAAGGGCAAATAAAACAGCAAAGGAGCGTTACTATGGAAGATAAAGCTATAATAGATCTGTATCTCAGCCGTTCGGAGAAAGCGATAAACGAAACAGATAAAAAATACAGACCATTCTGCCGGAGCATAGCCTTCAATATCCTTCGTGATCATGGCGAGTCGGATGAATGTATCAACGATACTTATCTTAAACTGTGGAATTCGATCCCGCCGCAGATACCGGTCATGCTTGCAAACTATATAGCAAAGATAACAAGAAATACGGCACTGTTTTTTTACAGACAGAAACACAGACTCAAACGCGGAGGAGATACCGTTGAACTCGCCCTCTCTGAAATCGCTGAATGTGTGGATATGAGCAGCGATGTTGAAGACGAGACCGCAGGCAGGGAAACCGCCGCTGAAATAGCAGAATTTCTCGACAGCCTTGATGAGAGCAGAAGAATAGTATTCCTGCTCCGATACTGGTATTTTCTCTCCACCGGTGAAATAGCCAAGAGACAGAATATATCTGAAGCAAGTGTCAGGACATCTCTTCACAGAAGCAGAAAACAGCTTAAAAAGTTTCTTGAAGAAAAAGGCATATATCAGTGAGGGGTGATACCGTATGAAGAATAACGAAAAATTTCTGCTTGACCTTGAAAATATACCCGACAGATTCCTCGATGAGGTGAACAATACAGGCGGTAACGCCTCTGTGGTTTCTGAGGTAAGAAAAGAGAAAATTCAGTGGATGACACCTGTGTCAGTTGCAGCACTTGTTGCGGCAGTTATCGCAGTTCCTGTATTTATCTTTAATCTGAAACCTGTACCTGATGTGAATGACGACAATGAAAGACCGGCAGTTACTGAAGAAACAACTGCTGTCACTGAGGAAAGCGTAACATCTGCAGAAAGTAAGAATGTTTCAGAAACTGAGGCACAGACCTCACCGGTAACAGTGGTGGAAACAGTGATCAGTGAAGTGAGTGCATCACAGGAAATAACAGTACCGGAGACGACGGCGGAGAACAGACAGAACGATCCGGTACCGGAAGAAAACAGACAGCCTGAAACAGCGCCTGCGGAAACTGAACCGGAAGTAACAGTTACAGAAGATCCGGAAAAAAAGATAATACAGTCGATAGGCTATCATTATCTTGATGACAGTGACAGCGAGGCAGAGCGTGTGATGAATCATGCAAGAAATCTTCCGGAACAGTATCTCGGAACGATTGCAGATGAACAGGATCTTATAGATAAGGTACGTAATTTCTATATAAATGAATACGGACTTGAATTTGTCGAGAACATGGAGAGAGATTATGATATATTAAACGGAGAGGTGATCTACTTTGAACGCCTGTATCCGAAGTACAGTACGAAATACTTTGAAGAACTGGATGCGTGGTACATAGATATCATGCTTCCTAACGGAAATTATCCCGAACGGGAAACCGGAGAAGTGCTTCCGGACGGAACAAAAGTGAAAATAAGAAAGCAGACTGTTACTCCGAATTATACCGGACCGTATTTAATAATACGTGCGAGTGACGGCAAGATCCTTGCTTACAATAAATACGATGAAGAAACCGTAAAATATTATAATGAAAATTACTGAGAATTGTGGAGGTAAACCATGAAAAGAACACTATCATATGTATTATCATTTGCGTTTATATGTTCAGCTTTTGTGATTGCAGATCATGAATACAGAATAAATGAAAACTCATACGTATCAGCCGAAGATGCAGCAGTTACAGAAAAAGCTGCAGTCACAGAAGCGGCTGCAGTTACGGAAGTGCCGAAAATCACAGATGCTGCAGAGGTCACCGAAGCACCTGCGGTTACAGAACCGGCGGCAGTCACAGAAACGA
>JBGUVZ010000376.1:0-4838 GCA_045220685.1 Oscillospiraceae bacterium
TTGGTCAAGAGGTTAAGACGCTGCCCTTTCACGGCGGAATCATGGGTTCAATTCCCGTACGGGTCACCAAATCAAAAAGCTCAGAAATACTGCTTTTACGCTGTTTCTGAGCTTTTCTTTTTTATCTTAAAAAACTATACCTACGGTTTACTTGTTTTTTCAAAAAAGCTATGATATAATACAAGTAAAGTCAAACAGGAACGGTCGCAGGATGACCTCTGTATCAATAATATTAACGAAAGGAGTTACCCGAAATGAAACAGTTTACTATGGTTTATCTGTACAGCGAACACTATTATGAAGAAAGTTTCTATCACGAAAGTGAAGAAGCTTATAATGTGCTGCGTACAGAACATAGTGGATAGTCATTTCGGAAAACACTTTCTTTGTGTTGTGATCCAGATAAATGATAAACACCGTCTGTATGCAAGCAGGCGGTGTTTTTGTTTTCATAATACAAGGAAAGGAGTTGCTTACAATGCCGGTTATTGATGCAAAGGCAACAGGCGTTAATATAAAGAATATCATAAAGTCCAAAGGCTTCAAAATATCTGATGTACAGGCTCGCTGCGGTTTCAATACTCCGCAGGCTGTCTTTAAGTGGATGCGCGGAGATGCCGTCCCAACTATTGATAATCTGATAATACTTGCGGATATGTTTGATGTACCTATAGATAAAATAATAATCGTCACTCGTATATGAGTGGCGGGATATGGTGGCCGTCGTCTAATGGAAGGACGTCAGATTGTGGCTCTGAAAATGAGAGTTCGATTCTCTTCGATCACCTTTATATGGGCAAGTACGCATAGCGGCGATTGCTGTGGTGGCGCCCTGAGCGGAGCGAAGAAGTCCTCCTGGAGGATAAATCCGTTACGTAGAAACACCGTAGGTTCGAGTCCTACCTTGCCCACCAATAATAATCTCCGTTTATTTCTGAACGGAGACATATGGCGGATTCGTCTAATCGGTCAGGACAAGAGACTTTCATTCTCTAAATGTCGGGTTCGAACCCCGCATCCGTCATCAATGGTCGCATAAGCCTAACTGGTAAGGCAGCAGTTTGCTAAACTGTGAGTAACCGGAGTATTCCGGTGTCTGAGTTCAAGTCTCAGTACGACCGTTATATTCAATTGAGTTGTCGCATATTTTGCGATAACTGAAAACAGCTCTCATCTGCTATGGACGGGAGCTGTTTTTTTGTGGGCCACGCGCTGCCTGATATCTTTTTTATGCGTTGTCAGTGCATTAATTGAACGACTCGACAAAACGATGACGAATTTTGTCGAGTGACTCGATAAAATTCCGTCGAGTGACTCGACAAAAAAAGACGGATTTCATCAAGTGACTCGACAAAACCAATACTATTAATGTTGCCAAAGCAAACGAAGTGTAGTATAATAAACTAAAAAAGAAACCGAAAGAAAGGACACAAACATGGAAAAAGGCGAACAAAGCGTAAAGAAGACAACGAAGAGAAAAAAGGTTATTATACTGCTTGTATTGCTGGTCATCGCAGTACTGCAGCTTGTGTGGTCGAACGGATATATCAACGTTGAGCGATTCGAGTATCACGATGAATCGATTCCGAAAAGTTTTGACGGGGCGAAAATTGTTGCTGTTACTGACTACCACAATCACGGCGGAGGCTATGAGGACAGGCTTGTAAAAAAGATTGCGGAGCAGTCGCCGGATTACATTTTCTATGTTGGAGATATTATAGATTCATATCTTACTGACGTTGACAAAGCGGAGAGTTTTTTCAGCAAATGTGCGGATATCGCTCCGGGATATCTGGTTTACGGAAACCATGAGCTCAGAGTGGCTAAAGAAGACGGCGGCCTTGAACAGTATGACAGGGCGGCTGAAAAGTACGGCATCGATATACTGAAAAACGAGATCGTGGATTTTGAAAAGAACGGCGAACATATGTATCTTGCGGGAACAACAGATACCGTCGGACTTTTTGATATTTCAGAAGCGGCAGAAAAGCTTGACAAAAGTGCTCCCCTTCTCTGGATACATCACTATCCGGAAGATTTCAATGTCCTTGCAGAATCAGCGAAAAGAGACGGATTTGAACATGCGCTTATATTCAGCGGACATGCACACGGCGGACTTGTGATGATTCCTTTTACCCGAATCGGTATCTACGCTCCGGGCCAGGGATTCCTGCCTGAGTACACTTCGGGCGAATATTTTCACAAAGGCAGTGAACTCATTTTAAGCCGCGGATGCGGAAACAGCAGTATCACTCTCCGTTCTTTCGATCCTTTTGAAATTGTGGTGTGTGAACTGAGATCAGATAAGTAAGTGCGTATAACTATCAGACCGTGGCATCCGTGTACAGAGGCATCCGGATCTTCGGGATGATAGGTTGAAATATTAAAGGAGATACCGATGAAAAAAATACTCATTATTGAAGACGATACAGTTCTCAGCGAAGAGCTTTGCACGCTTCTTAAAAATTCAGGCTACGAGGCATCTCGCGTAACTGACTTTGAAACTACAGCCGACCAGATGCGATCATCTGACGCTGATCTTATCCTGCTTGATATCAATCTTCCGTTTACAGGCGGCGAGACACTTCTTCAGGAATTCCGTAAAACAAGTGACAAACCGGTCATCATGCTCACGAGCCGTACCACCGAGATAGACGAAGTACTTTCCATGAGCTACGGTGCAGATGACTACATAACCAAGCCGTATAATCCGACAATACTGCTTCTGCGCGTATCTGCCGTACTCAAACGTCTTGAACGCAGCAGTTCTGCTCAGGTCATGTACCACGATGCCGAGGTGAGCACCGTTAAGGGAAGCCTTACACGTAACGGAAATGAAATGGTGCTTACCAAAAACGAAATGATCATCTTCCAGCTCCTGCTCGACCGTAAGGGAGAAATCGTCACCCGTGACGACCTGATGACCACGCTGTGGGACAACAACGAATTTGTAAACGACAATGCCCTTTCAGTAAATGTAAGCCGTCTCCGCGGAAAGCTTGCGGAACTCGGCTTTGAGGATGCCATCGAGACCAGAAAGAAACAGGGGTACGTACTGCGATGAAATTCTCCGCTTACTTAAAGGACAGGATCCCCGACATTATTATTTTTATAACTGCCTGGATCGCCTCGCTGGTTTTCCTTTCAGCCTACAGATTTCTTGCAGAAGCGATGATATTAGTGAGTATCGTACTCTGGATCGGTGCGGCGGCAGTGTTCTTCCGTGATTATTTCAGAAAAAAGACCTTTTACGATAAACTGTTAAACTGCCTTAATGAACTCGATCAGAAATATCTTCTTTCGGAAATGGCAACTCCGCCTGATTTTCTGGAAGGCCGTATTCTTACTGATATTCTTAGTGAATGCAGCCGTTCAATGTGCGGAAATGTTGCAGCTCACCGTCGGGAATCTGCGGAATTCCGTGAATATATCGAAATGTGGGTACACGAGGTCAAGCTGCCGGTGGCAAGTCTTCAGCTGATGTGTCACAACGACGGAAATTCAAAATACAGCGAACAGCTCAAACGTATCGATGATTACATTGAAAACGTCCTCTACTACGCACGCAGCCGAAATGCGGAAAAGGACTACATTATAAAGAAAACATCACTTAAGCGTGCTTTTATCGATAACGCCATCCGTTACCGCGAGGAACTTCAGGAACGCGGCATTGCTCTGAGTACTGACAATCTTGATGTGGAAGTAATGACCGATGCGAAATGGCTCGGCTTCATATTCAGTCAGCTTACGGGCAACAGTATGAAGTATGAAGCAACTGAGATAACCGTTACCGCAGAGGAAACGAAAGACTGCATCTCGCTTCATTTCCGTGACAACGGCATCGGAATACCGGAAAGTGATCTGCCGTATATTTTTGAAAAGTCATTCACGGGTGAAAACGGAAGGACCCATACCAAATCGACCGGCATGGGGCTTTACATTGTAAGTATGCTGTGTCAGAAGCTCGGCCATTCCGTAAGAGCTGAATCTGTTCAGGGCGAATATACGGATATAATCATTTCATTCGGAAAAAACGATTTTCTTGAAGTATCATAAATCTTGTGCGGGGGACCGGTTTCGTTCCGGTCTCCCCTTTCTGTTTAATGATACGTTTCAACATTACGAAATTGTAATGTTAAGTAATGATAAACAAACGACTGAGCATAGAATATATGATATACTAAGATCATCGAAGGGGAAACCCCTGAAAACGATCAGAATAAAATGAAAGAAGCGTGACTGGTAAAATGGAATTACTGAAGATAGAACACATAGAAAAATACTACGGAAGCAAGTCGGTGCTTACAAAAGCGATAGACGACATCTCACTGAATGTAAATGAAGGTGAATTCGTCGCAGTAATGGGTGCTTCCGGAAGTGGGAAGACTACTCTTCTCAACTGCATTTCAACAATTGACCGTGTAACTTCAGGACATATACTCCTTGAAAATACGGACATTACAACACTTAAGGGAAAGGAACTTAACCGTTTCCGCCGTGAAAAGCTCGGATTCATTTTTCAGGACTTCAATCTTCTCGACACCCTTACAGCATACGAAAATATAGCACTTGCTCTTTCAATTCAGAAAAAGCCGGCAGCAGAAATAGATAAAGCTGTGAAAAAGGTTGCCGAACAGCTTGGTATAAGTGAAGTGCTTCAGAAATATCCTTATCAGATGTCCGGCGGACAGAAGCAGCGTGTCGCTTCCGCCCGTGCGATAGTAACTGATCCGAAGCTCATCCTCGCCGATGAACCTACCGGTGCTCTCGATTCAAAATCCGCAAAGCTCCTGCTTGAACGTTTCCGTTATCTCAATACGGACTGCGGAGCGACCATC
>JBGUVZ010000377.1:0-3419 GCA_045220685.1 Oscillospiraceae bacterium
GGAAAACGCAGCAAGGATGACTTCTGTAACAATGGAGATTCTTTTTCTGTTTGCACTTCTTTCGGCATTGCTTTTATTTGTTCTCTGTGTTTCAGAGATATGCAGACTGTATGCAAACAGAAAATGGCACCTTAAGGATTTCCTTGAGGATATGATGTACAAATACACCTACAAAAAGCGAACATCAGACTATATCACATCTCCGGCAGATACCGGGGAGAAAAGCAGATACGATCAGTAATTTTTTTAAGAGAAAGGAAAAAGAACGATGAAAAAAACCAGAATTATTCAGCGCACTGTAAGCGCATTCCTTGCGGCAGCCATGCTTGCAACACTTGCTTCATGCGATGCAAAACTTCCGGGAAGCAGAAATAACACTGACGGGTTCACAAACCAGCCGAGACAGATCATGAACTACTACACAAGTGAAACGCTTGCTGTTCCGGATGGTTTCGGTTATGCACAGAACATTTTCTGCAATGACGAAAATATTTTCGTTTACGGAAGCAAGTCAAGCGATTCAGCTGAGATCCTCTCAGGTATTTATGATTTCGGATCAAAGGAATTAAAGGAGCTTAACTTCAGTGATCTGAATGCAGCAAGTATCGGTTCTGTAGCATATTTAGGAAAAGATCTTGCAGTTTCATATTGGGAAGAGGAAACATATACTCAGAAACTCGCCATCCTCGATACTGCTGCTTCCAAAGTTAAATGCAGTACTGATATTAACGGAAACTCCTATATTTCATCAATTACAGCAAATGCAGCAGGTGAGCTTGTTGCAGTGGCTGCAGAATGGGGTGCAGCTTCTCAGAAATATTTCGTAAAAAAATACGACACTGCGACTCTTGAAGAAAAAAGCAGCAAAGATATAACAGCGGCTCTTTCCCTTGATGATTATTCTTATCTTTCCGGTATAGAATTTGATGAGGCAGGTGACATGTACTCGCTTATTACTGAAAACGGCAAGGATGACGAGTCTTTCAGCAAACTCGTTAAGTTCAAAGATGACGGAACAGTTGTCTATACCAACGAAGATTTTGCTGATCTCAAGGGAGAAGGAATGGTCATTAAGAGAGCAAACGGAAATATTTGCGTAATGTCCAGCGTTGATAATGGTGTAACATTAGGTATTAATGAGATTGACAATTTGACTGGCGATATCAAGGAAAGATATAATGTTAAGCTTAGTGAAGATATTAACGGCGCATGCCTGAACTCCGGCGATGCTGATTTTATTTACAGTGACAGCGAAGGTATATGGAAACTTAATTTTGATAAAGAAAAGCCGGAAAAGATCCTTTCGTTCGGCACTGAACTTCCTGAATCCTATTCAAATATTTATCAGATGGCCTATTCTGACGGAAAGCTGTTTTTATACGGACAGGACTGGGGCGGAGAGAGTAACCTCATATACAAATTTGACAAGGAAGGCACTTTTGTTGGAGAGATCCCGGTCGAAGGCGGAAGCAAGAACAGCTATATATCATCGATAAGTGCGGATGCAGACGGAAAGATCATAGCTGTTGCCGAAGAATACAGCTATGACGAAGACGGTACAGAAGAAACTACCTGCTATATTTACGAGATAAAGGAAGATGGTTCCTCAGGAGAAAAAACTGCGTTAAAAGTTGATACCGATGACAGCTACTATATGGAAAGAGTCGAAAAGACCAACAACGGTGATTATGCTGCAGTTGTATACACTTACGGCGGAGAAGAAGAAGGCAATTTTGTTCAGATCTTTGATGCGACAGGCGAGAAGAAAGCCGTGATCAAGGATGAGGATATGGAAAACATTGACTCTTACTATTCAACTCCGTCCGGCGACTATATTTCCTACAGAGACAAGTCCGGGAAAACTATATACCGAAAAGTGGATAATACGACATATGAGCTTGGTGACACAGTTGAGCTTAATATTCCGGAAGGAATTAACCGTATAGATTCTGACGGTAATTACGACATGTGTTACTCTGATTCATCAGGTATTTACGGATACAGCTTTGCTGAAAACAAGTCGACTGAGATCGTCAACTGGATCGACAGCGATATCGTCTTTTCAGTATGGAACGCTACTTTCCTTGGCAGTGACAAGATCGTGTGCCGCGGATATGACTACTCAAGCGGTAATGAGCAGATCTATGTTCTTAAAAGAGCTGACGATGAAACACTTAAGAAGATTCAGAACAAGAAGCTTGTGACTATTGCCGGAGTAGGCGTCGGATACAATTCAACTTTCAAGGAAAAGATAGTTGATTTCAATAAAAACAGCAATGAATACAGACTTCAGGTAAATGACTATGAGAAATTCAGCAAGTATGAGGATGACACCTATAATTCAGGTGCTTTCCAGCTCAACAATGACATGGCTGCCGGAAATGTACCGGATATCCTTGTCGGAAGCGATGAAGTAAACATGACATCTTTTGCTGCCAAGAATATTCTCACAGACCTTACACCGTACTTTGACAAAGATGAGGATATTAACAGGGAAGACTATTTTGAGAACATTCTGAATCTGGGCACATACAAGGGCAAACTTTGTCAGGTATTTGCCGGATACAGCCTCAGAGGACTTGCAGGTCCTGAATCAAAACTCGGAAAAGAAATTACTTTAACACATGAAGATCTCATGGCATTAAAGAAGAACGGCCCTGTATTCTATGAAAAGATATCAAGAGAAACTATTATAGATTCACTTATAAAGAGTAACCTTGCAGAATACGTTGATTTTGAAAACAAGAAATGTGACTTTGACAATGAAAGATTCACAGGAATAATCGATCTTGTTTCAGAAGAAGGCAGCGATACCCCTAAGGATGAAATGTATGCCGAAATCAAAGAAGGAGAGGAACTCGAACAGTATGCTAGATTCAGGGATAAGAAGTGCCAGCTCGATTTCCTTGATCTTTACAACTTCTCACCGCTTCTTGAACTCCAGCAGGGAGCACTCGGTGAAGCAGCAACTATTAAGGGTTATCCGTCCGAAAGCGGAAGCGGCATAATTGTTTCACCAAACATGGCACTTGCTATCTGTGAAAAATCAAAGAACAAGGATGCAGCATGGGAGTTTATCAGAGAATTCCTTACAGAAGAATATCAGGATGAGATGAACGACCATTACATAACGAACCTTCCGGTAAGAAAGGACTCATTCGATGATCTTCTTGTAAAAGCAAAGAATCCTGAAGAATACCAGTACTATTCAGTAACAAAGCCTGACGGATCATATGCTGAAATGAAGCCGCTTGATGATACAACAGCTGATAAGATCAGAAAGGCGGTTGAAAGTGCTGACCGCTGCGTATTAAGCGATGAGCGTATCGAAAAGATCATTGACGAGGCACTTGATCAGGTATTCAACGGAGAAAAGACATCAGCTGAAGCAGCATCCGAGATCCAGAGCAAGGTTTCTA
>JBGUVZ010000378.1:0-3351 GCA_045220685.1 Oscillospiraceae bacterium
AGAATGATATAGATAGATTAAAAAATATCTCGGAAGTATATGAATACAAGGATACTATAAAATATATGCTTGACCATAAAGTGAAACTGGAACAAGAGATAATAAGCTTAAATATTATGAGAAAAAATCATTCGAAGTAAGTTCGGTTAAACATTCTCTTTGAGTAAGGAAAGGCATTGATTTTTAATTGAAAACATTTTGATTCGACATAAGAATAAAGCAGACATCCGAAAGGATGCCTGCGGTTATAATTAGCTGCCGGAGGCAGCTCACCATTTATGCACAAGCCAAGAAATTATCGAGTGTCTTGTGAATTCAAAAACATTGACATGTTATGTACGATGCGATAAAATTGATTCATCAGATTAAATCTCAAATACATAAGGAGAATAATAATGCGAACAATTCAAACACAGAAAATGTACAGACATTTCAAAGGTAAACTTTATTATGTTATCGATGTTGCTGAACACACTGAAACAGGCGAAAAGCTTGTTGTATATAAGGCACTTTACGGTGATTATAAAACGTATGTAAGACCGTATCAAATGTTTATGTCAGAAGTTGACCATGAGAAATATCCTGATGTAGAACAGAAATACAGATTTGAACTTGTTGAGTAATGTTTATCACGTTATAAAATAATTTAAGGAGAAATGAGATATGAAAGCCTTACTCTCAGCAGCGCTTATTTGCACACTGCTTCTTACTGCCTGCAGTTCCGATAATACATCCACTGTTTCAGATGATTTTCCACAGATTAGTACGAACCCAGTTGAAAATCAGTCGCTTACAGAAGCCGAAAATCTTCTGACCACTGAAGCAGAAGTTACTCTGAATACTGAACCCGCATCTGCTGAGATATCTATATCATCAGAAATCACTGATCCGGTTGTGCCAGAACGCACTTCAGCGGTTTCATTTGATGACATTCTCAGTTATTACAAAATCGAAGGATTGTCTCGCAAAGTACTCGAACCTTTGATTGGAGATGTGGCAACAGGTGAATATGATAGGAAATTTGATCTTATTGGACTGACAGATGAACAGGAACAGCAGGTGTTTGATTATCTGAAAAATCACGAACTTAAGCTTGTTGGTGGTGATGCTATTTTTGACGGAACTGAAGAACCTGATTATGCATTTACCTTAAAGCTTGAAACCAGAGAACCGGTTTCGTCTTCAGTTACCGGCATATATCGTTACATGAATTTTTCATCAGACGGTAAATACATGAAGCTGTACGGATTCCCGAATCCGGAAATATATCTTCTTGAAGATGCGGAAGAACTGCAGTTTTTATATGATATTGACGCAGAGTAATTAAAAAAACACCTAGGAATAAAGCGGGCATCCGAAAGGATGCCTGCGGTTAAAAATTAGCTGCCGGAGGCAGCTCACCATTTCTAAGCAAAGGAATTACCGAGTGCCTTTGACAAATCTATTGAATCCAGTCTGTTTTCATGTTATAATTTTTAATAACAGACAATCAACGGGCGGTGAATAAGTTTGATACTTTATCATGGAAGTAATTTATCAGTAAAAGAGCCAAAAATAATGAAATCAAATCGTGCACTGGATTTTGGAACAGCTTTTTATACTACCACTGATTATGAACAGGCGAAATCCTGGGCTTTGAGGACAAAACGCAGACATAATAGCGGAGCGGCTGTGATCAATGAGTACGAAATTGATGATGAAGAAATAAAAGCTCTTGATATACTTAAATTTGATGAGCCGGATGAAAAGTGGTTAAAGCTTGTAAGTGCATATCGTACATCTGAGAATGTTGCTGGTGAATATGATCTGATAATAGGTCCGGTTGCGGATGATAATACTATCGAAACAATTTCTCTTTATTTGATTGGAATGTACGATGAACAGGAAACTATACGCCGTCTTATGACTTTTAAACTTAAAGATCAGATCGCATTCAAAACAAAGAAAGCACTTGATTTGCTTAAATTCAGAAGGGAGATCTACGTATGAATGAAAAAGTCATTCCGTTTGTTAATACTTATTATGACCGTGAAGTAGTAAAAATGATAATGGAAAAGTATGGATTTGACTATTTCAGGGCATCACGTAGTTTTATTTCTTCTCAGACACATTCAATGCTTGAAGATCAGGAATGTGCTATGTGGGAGTTCGGTTATCCCGCCTTGTTTGATATGTGGGAAGCTGAAATGATCACCGGAGATCCACGAAACTCTACATATATAAGGGGAGAGTAACATGAGTGAAGTTATACTGACACCGGAAGAGGAATTCTTTATCTTCCTTCTTGAGAATTATTCAAGCTATAAGAAACGAAGTGCCGGTGATGTTCTTCGTGACTGGGATGAAAAAGAGATAACGCAGAAGATTTTTGACAGCTATTTTATTTATCATCAGGAGGCTTTGCAAAATGCTTACCGTGATATAGATACGCTGATGGAAACAGGAAAGCATTTATATTAGAAAATGCAACTGTATATGAATTATTACAGCAAACCAAAACAGCACTGATCCGTAAAAAGATCAGTGCTGTTCGCTTTATATTGATATCTTATTATTTCTTAGCCTTTTTAGCTTTAGACTTCTTTGCCGCACCGGCGATAAGTTTTATTATCAGTGCGAGGAGTCCGGCACCGAGGACGCCGGAGCCGAGGTAGATGATTCGTTTATCGAAGTTTGTGTAGCCAACTGTTGCGGCTTCTGTAACAGTTTCGATACCGCAGTCTTCTGCGTACTGTTCTGCAACGGAATCTTTGTCAACGTACATTCTGAAGCTGCTTACCAGTGAATAAGCCTTCTGTGTGTTGCCGTTTTCATCCTGGTATTTTTCAGGATCGTCGTGTATCTTTTGTGCAAGAGCGTCGTCGTAGTCATACCCGAAAGCGTATTCGCCGATGGAGATGAGCGGTGCGTAAACACGGACGCTTCTGAGTGACGGACAGCCGAGGAAAGCGCAGTAGCCTGCATCTTTGAGGTTTTCTGAGAATTTTACAGTCTTGAGTGAAAGGCATCCGTCGAAAGCGTAGTCGCCGACAGCTTCAACTGATGAAAGGTCGATGGTCTGTACGTGTTCGTTGTAGCAGAAAGCATACATTGCAACAGCTTTTACTGATGAAGGAAGCTTTATTGTTTTATCGTTCTTTCCCTGCGGGCAGATAAGAAGAATTGACTTGTCCTTGTTGTAGAGTATGCCGTCTTCTGATGAAAATTTCTCATTGCCGTCTTTAACATTTATACTTTTAAGTCTTGAACAGTTTACAAACGGCTCGTCGGCATCGAATTCCTCAAAACTTGCCGGAAGCGTAAGACTTTCAAGGCGATCAGTGAAAACATCTTCGCCGATCCTCTTAACAC
>JBGUVZ010000379.1:0-7042 GCA_045220685.1 Oscillospiraceae bacterium
ATGCTGGTGTCAGGATCACAACTGAACTCGACTATTTCCTGTCCTTTATATTCATCCTTAAAATACGGAAGTGTCTGATATTCCAGACTGTCTGAACCATCTTCAGTGACATCATCAGGAATATAGACGCACTCTGTGATCTCACTGGTCGGTGCCGTCACACATGAAAGCGACTGAACATCGCTGTGATAAACACATATCAATGATAAAACTGCAGCTGTAATTGTAAATGTCTTTTTCAGCATAAAATCACCTGCTTTAAATTGGCTCACCGTTTAAGATTTCTATCTACCTCTATTATACATGATTAAACGATGATTATCAATAACTTTACGAAAAGCCATCCTTAAAAAATGTACAGCCGCAAGTGCGGCTGTACTACTGATAATCGGATGCATAGCATCCGATCTCCTTTCGTAACTTCATCAGTCCATATCGTAAATCTTCCATCCGTCTGCAGTATTCTTTAAAAACAGACAGTTATGTTCCTGTACAAGACCGTGATCATAAATGCCAATCCGGATAAAGTTATCGTCAGCACTCATAACTTTGAAGCCACTTGTAAATCTACCAAGGCAGTAATACTCGTATAATTCTTCCACATTGCAGTAAAGCGCACCTCCGGACATCTTATAGACCGGATATTTACCATTCACTCCTCTTATGTAATCAATGCATCTTAGTCTCAGATCTTCTATCGAATGACTGCATATAAAGTTTTCAATCTCTGATACATTCGAAAAGCGTTCATCGGTAACACGCTGATATACGACCGTCGTGCCGTCATATTCTTCAGTCAGAGTATCGTTTTCATCCACAGTGACACCGCATCCCAAAACTATCCCTTCAAGTTCCTTCAGATCTTCAAAAGCTTTTTCACCAACATCCTTGTACTCATTATACAGGTCTTTGAAGTTAGTCGAGCCACCTGGTATATTTCCCGTATGTTCATATCCGTCAATCTTCCACTTTCCGTCTTCAAGCACCAGACTGACATGTAACGGATCAGAATGAATATCAGGGGAATAATCCGCTGTGTCTACATCACATCTTTTTCCGTCATAGTTATAAATCCTGCCATTTGCTGAGGTCATAATTCCAAAATCATCTGGTATACTCACATAAAGTTCACCATCAATTATCTTAAAAACAGTATTTCTTCCTGGTACCTCGTCATAGTCAGAAATATTGTGATTTTCAATAAAGGAATCTGTGAAATATTCTTCAAGAACTGCTCTGATATCTTCTTCTGTTTTAAATTTATATTCCTCATTACGATAATCATGCCCCAATGTACTCACTTTGTAATAAGGCTTTGAATGCAGGGAGCCACCGACTGGTGTCAGATCATCTTCTTTGGTCAAGAGTTCCTTTAATGCATGGTAGGAATATGTAACATCTGCACCTACTACTATATCCCTGTACTCCGGTTCGCAATTCTCCTGATGAATGTAGGAGTAATAAGAGAATTCAAAATATAAGTTTTCTATCATCGGAAGAACATGCAGTATATCGTAATAAACAACCTGTTTTTTGTTTCTGAGAGGTGAATTTTTTAATGCTTCCAGTTTTGCTTCTTCCTCTGCAGACCTGGTAATCTCTGTAACTTCAGTCGTTATCACCGTAGTTTCCTCCGGTACCTCTGTTACCGGTACAGTTGTCACCACCATCGTCTCTTTTGAAGTTGTTTCCGCCGTAGTTACTTCTTCTGTTGCTTTCTCCGTTTCATAAACCGGATCAGAAACAACTGTTACTGTGGTGACCCTGTCTTTAACTTCAACAGTCTTTTCGGCATCTGCTCCGTATCTGAGTTTATAGATTCCGCCGCCTGTCAGCAATCCTACCATTAACGTTACCGCCAGAATGGCAACAGTTTTTCCTCCGCTTGTTTTGTTTTTCGCTTCACTTTCCGGATGAACCGGAGTTTCATTTTCGATATTATTCTTTTCGTTTTCCATATCGCACCTCCCTGAGAGACAATTGCACTTATAGTTTAGCATAAAAAGTAATCCATGTAAAGGAAAA
Organism: Oscillospiraceae bacterium; assembly: GCA_045220685.1. Taxonomy (GTDB): domain Bacteria; phylum Bacillota; class Clostridia; order Oscillospirales; family Ruminococcaceae; genus HUN007. The sequence goes on from JBGUVZ010000379.1 coordinate 2,026, forward strand.
AAACTAAAAGCATACTATCATGTTATCTGCTTATTGAACCACTTCTAATCATGTACATATGATATCGCCTTGTGAATAATCACTATATTATTTCATTATTACCGAAAAGCCCTTGACAAAATACACTATACGTTGTACAATATTTGATATAGAAACAACGTTTGTTGTATAACTTGTTTATGATAACAGGGAGGATTTATTATGAAACACAAATTAAAGTATCTATCAACTGGTTTAATAACAGGAATCACTGTTTGTGGAATCTGTAATCCATTGTTTGTTTCAGGAGAAGGAAAATCATATAACTATGACGTAAACAATGATGGTTTAATAAATGTTTTAGACCTCAATGTTCTAAAAACATATTTATTTAACAAGCCACAGATAAATGAAACCACTTCAGAAAAAGAAGAAAATCTCATCTTTTCAGATGATTTCGAAAGTAATACTATAAATGGCTGGACTTCATTTGGAAAAACCACAAAATTAAGTATTGATACAACAAGAAAGCACAGAGGGAATTCAAGCCTTCGTATTTCCGGAAGAGAAATATCATGGCACGGTCCTTCAATATCTTTAGATGAATACACTGAAAATAATAAAATATATCATTTTAGTGGTTGGTTATATCATGAAAGTTCAAACAAAGAAAGCATATACTGCACTCTGAGGTTTACCGATTCATTTGGTATTGATTCATATGTCGGTGTAGCAACAATAGATGCTAACCCGAATGAATGGACTTATTTTGAAGGAACAGTAGAATCACCGAAAGACCTTAGTACTACACTTTTTTACTTCGAAAGTCCAAATGAAAACCTTGATTTCAACATAGATGATATCTCATTAAGAATCATTCCTTATAATTTACAAAATCCAATAAAAAAAGCTGATCCTGAACGCGAAAAACTAACTATACTTTGCTGGAACAATAATGACAGCCAGCAGATGGTTGATTTCTTCTGTGAAAAAACAGGCACAGATCCTTCAAAGTTCAAAATCATGAACTTTAACTCAGCAGGTGCTGAAGCTTCAGAAATGTACACACAATACCTTTCAGATCCTAATAATGACGCTGATATCTTATTTTTTGAACCTGACTGGGGTCTTGACTTCATCAATGATGATTCACTAACAATTCCACTTTCAGGACTCGGCTTCCGCGATTCAGATTTTTCAAACCTCTATGACTATGTTGTAGAAACGGGTATTTCAACAACAACCGGCGCACTAAAGGGAATCTCATGGCAGGCTGCACCGGGCTGCTTCTGCTACAGAACAGACCTTGCAGAACAATTCCTTGGTGTCAAGTCACCGGAAGAAATGCAGGAAAAGGTTAAGAACTGGGATGCATTTCTTTCAACAGCTAAAACGCTTAAGAATGCTAATGGTCCTGCACTATCTGCAACACTCGGCGGTGTATGGCAGGCATACTCATTCTCAAGAGATTCAAGCTGGGTTAAGGAGGGACATCTCGTAGTTGATGACTATTGTACAAATTATGCTAATCTTGCACGTACACTTTACACCAAAGGCTACGTAACAAAAGTTACACAATGGTCACCCGAATGGAAACCTCTCGGACAAACAAATAATGTAATGGGCTATTTTATTTCAACTTGGGGCTTTGGTGATACAATCCTCACAGATGCTGCAGGTGGCGAAGGAGGTAAGACTTTTGGTAAGTGGAACTGTGTCGTAGGTCCTTCGGAATTCTACTGGGGTGGCACATGGCTTGCACCAGCTGAAAGAATAAATAACAAACCACTTGCTAAGCAGTTCATCGACTTCTTCACAATCAACGAAGAATGTGCAACAGCTTATGCTGAAAAATATGAGGAATACATGTCAAATCAAAAGGTTATGGAAGCTATCATTGCCAAGGGAGAATACAAAGGTGCTCCTGTACTTGGCGGTCAGAATCAGTTAGAAGTACTCAACAAAGTTGCTGAAGGTATTGATATGAAGGGAAAAATCACACCACATGATGCGATAATCAACAATGCATTAAATAACGCCGTAAACAACTACTGTGATGGTACTTATGAATCAATTGATGATGCTATGTGGGCATTTATGGATGATGTAGCCGCTCAAATAATAGACGGAAGTGTAATAGTCGATTAATCTGATTTATGAAAAGGGTATTATTATTCGGGGAGGTTTTATGTATGAAAAAAAGAAATATTCTATCATTGTTAATCGTTGGCTTCTTTCTCGCAACATCTGTCACTTCATGTGATACTAACGAAGTAAATGATCAGATTGCAAATTTAGCATATACTGAAGACGAACATGTATTAGGTGTGAAAAACGGAACATATACGGAATATCCTGACATAACCTGGGGCGAAGCTTTTGAATACTATTTCTCATATCCTACATGGAAATACTTCAAAGGTACAATTGAAGGCCCTGATGATAATGAAGACGGTGAACCTGACTATATTGAAACCGACAAAGATATTGTCGAATTCACAGGATACTGTATGTATCGTGACACTAAAGTTAAAGCAAGACTACAGTTTGAAATTTACGCAAACGACACTTTTGATCCAACTTTTCTTGCATTCAATGAAGTACCTCAGCTGTCGCTAATTCGTAATCTATTAATTAACAGTGCTTTTGAGGATTATCAAAATCATCTTAAATCCGTATCAACAACCGTTCCTATTGAAGATACTAAATCCGTTAATAGTAACGATTTCAAATCAATAAAATCTGCAAACACCATTACAAGCGAAGTAGCTAAATCAGGTTCTGATGTCGTAACAACATCGGATAACATAAAAGCAATTGCATCTGTAAATAACGAAAAAAAAGATTCTGCGGATACAAACAACAGTAAAAAAGGCTCTTCAAATAGCAACGTTCAAAACCAGTATACTGAAACTGCTAACTTTGAAGATTTGACTCCTTATTTAACCGGACAAATTTCTTCCGGCGGAGCTACAATTGAAGGCTATACATCAGATTACATATGCTACGGTGGAGCAAAATCTAGACAGTGGATATGCGAAGATACTTGGCATATCACTGCAAAACGAATTGCGTATGCTTATGATATTATTTGGTTTGAATGCTGGGACACTGACGACGGTGATTACTACGGATGGATTGATTCTGATTATCTGGATTTCTTTTCTGATATTTATGATGACTATTCAGAATTCTCATATCCGGAAATTGAAAGCGTTTTTATGTACGGTCAGCTAAATACACATGGAGGTACATTACCTGGATATTCAACTGATTATCTGATATATGACGGAGCGTATGATACAATAAGAGATAGTCTCGGACATGAATGGCATATCATTGCTAAGAACAGATGTTATACAAGAGATACATACTGGTACGAATGCTGGGACTCTGATGATGGTGATTACTACGGTTGGGTTGATTCTTATCATATTGATTTTTATTAATATGCTTTAAGGTGACTATTTGTAAATTACAGAACACAATAAAATTGGCATATCCAGCTTACTTTAATTCGTAGACTGGATATGCCGATCTACTTTTCTGAAGAATTCCGTTTGTGCATAATCAAATCTTATTATTTATACTGCACTTAAAAAGCCTCTTCTGACTGGTGAACACCATATCCGAAGAGGCTCTAATCGCTTAAATATTTATCATTCTTTTACTTTGTGTTTTTTCCCTTTAATAATTCCAACTAAAGCAAGTACAGCATTAATCAGACACCAAACAGACCATATTACAAGGTCACCATAACTGCCATGTCCAGCAAATCCAATAAGAGCTGCAAGTCCAAAAATAATAATTAGAGCTATTCCCGCGCCCTTTCCAGAACTCTTTTTTGTGGCAATTGAAACTATACCTCCTGCTAGAAGAAGTACTGCAACTATCAGACCCGCCGAGCCTGACGACTCTCCATTTTCTTCTAAAGCATTTGAAACACCTGCTGCACATGATTGAAACGCAACCAGGGCAAAAAGAATAATCGACAAAATGCCTGAAACAAGTTTCCATACTTTCATAAATGTAATCCCCCTAATAATCGCTTAAAAATTTATAGTAATAGAATCTGTATCAACAATAGTGTCCCATGATTCCATATCAAAAACATGGAAAGAGGTTTCAACAGATTCAATCTCACTTATACCATTTTCTTCAAGAGAAGTATCAAAGAATGTCAATGCTGTAATTGCTTTCTTACCGGCGATCACATCTTCTGACATAGAGGTTTCAACCATAAATCCATTAATAGATGTATCTCTTGACTGTACAGTTATATTCTTATCTGAATTGTTTTCAATATACATTATCAGACCAGGACCAAAGATTGAATCATTAGAAGAAAGTCCTTTGCCAATAATTCTGATTCCGTTCTGATCATAAAACACTTCTCCAGAATCATTAACTGGCTGTTCAAAGCTTCCGAATGCACTTGTCTCAACACGTACAACATCTGTGTTAAGATAATCCTCCCAGTCTTCAGTAGTAAACACATGAAATTTAAATTCTATATCTGAAATAGTTGTTATTCCGCTTTTCTCAAGATCAGAGGCTGAAAATGTAATAGAAGAATTGGATTTTTTCCCAGCTGCAACATCCTGAGACATCATTGTATCAGTCATAAATCCGTTTACAGATGCATCGCGTGACTGTATAGTCAGTCCTGCATCTGAGTTGTTTTCAATAAGAAGTTTAAGTTCCGTACCAAAAATTCCGTTATCTATTCCCGTCATAGTAATCTTAACATTATTCTGATCAACAAGAACTTTTTCTTCAACGGTTATAGCATTTTTCGAACTTTCAGCTGATTCTTTATCAACTTTTTTCTCATCATTTGATTCACCTTTATCACTAGATGAATTATCTGAAGCATTTCCAACAGATGAAATCTGCTTTACCTCATCTGTAGATGAACCGCTCCCCGCTGCCATAATCAGAAACGCCATTGATAACACACATACGCCAATAGCTTTCTTTAAATTAGTTTTCATGTTTTTTCCTCCCCATAATAATAATCATAATTGAAAAGATTGAT
>JBGUVZ010000380.1:0-3562 GCA_045220685.1 Oscillospiraceae bacterium
CTCGAAGATTACTACAAGAAACTTGATTTTGCAAAGATGTATGAAAGAAACAAGGAAAACGATCAGTAAGGTACTTTAAAATGAGAAGATATAAACGCAATAAAAAGAACGATATAATCATCGATCTTACCTCACTGCTCGATGTTATCTTCATCGTTCTGCTCGTTGTAATGGCCGGTCAGTTCACCGCATCAAAAAATCAGGAAAATGTACTGGCAGATCAGCAGACCGAAGCAGAATCCAAGATTGAAGAAGCCGAAAACATGATCGCAGTATACGAAGACATGATCGATACAATGGATAACGTCAACAAATACGTCGTTGCTGTTTCCATTGCTGCTCCATATAACAAGGATGAACTTCATAAGCGTGAAATAAAGCTGCTTGCCGAAGGCAACGAATTAAAATCCTTCCCTCTCGTAGGCAGCGAAACTGAAGAAGCCTTCTCTGAATTCAGAGAAACACTGGAAGGATTCATAAAGTCCAATTCGGACTCCCCAGTTATTCTTTCTCTTAATGACGACGATAATAAAATCCTCTATCGTGACGAAAAAGCTATCACAGAGATCTTAAACGAGCTGTCCGGTGAATACAGCAACGTCTACATTAAAGGAAATCTCAGCGAGGTCATGCCATGATACCGATAATACTCGTAGTTCTCGGACTTCTGCTGGCTCTCGGCGGAGTTATATGCCTGCTCCTTATAGGCTTTTCTCCTGTAGTTGTAAAAATACGCTCCATCTTCGGTCTTCTCGAACTCGAAGAAGACAAGCGTACGAAAGTTTTCAGACAGAAGCACAGACGTGAACTTGCGTCCTATTCCATTATTGCTGCTCTTATCGGTCTTGTTCTCGCATTTATCGGCTGGTGCATGGGATATGCGCAGAAAGGTGAAGACTTCTGGTTTTACCGCAAATACAAACAGCATTATATCTCAGAAGAAAATCCCGGCGAATGGGACAAGATATCTGACGACGGAAAATACATCGACAATAACGGAAACAAATATACTTACTACATCCTTGTAAAAGGAAATGATATCAGATTCTGCAAGGATGAATGCAGAGATATCGATGATCTGCGTGAAAAACTTAATCTGATACCAAGAGAAAATACCGTGATAATTGCTGACAGCTATGCAGTTGCCTCAAAGTATGAAGCTGTAAAGGCGCTGCTCAAAGAAATGGGTTTAAAATACGAAACGGAAGAAGTATAATGAAAAAAACACTTAAAATTATTTTTCTGCTCGTGACTGTAATTACCCTGTGCTCCTGGGGCGAAAAAGCTGTTGAGCTTCTCGACAGCCGTAAACTTATAGATCTCGAAAAAGCCATTGAGATCTCGACTCCCGGCGGCCGAGCTATTTTTGAAGATGATCATAATGACACAGATACTGAACAGAACGGTTCTCAGAATCCATCTTCGAAGATCCTTGTAGTTACCATCCGTGATGAACAGATAACCTACAATCAGAAATCTGTTTCAGGTGTAGAAGAACTGGCCAAGAAGGTACGCATGGATCTCAAAGAAGGAATGAAGATCAGTCTCGTGGATGATTACGCCGAAGCACATGTATACCGCGATGTTCTGAAGGCACTGAAAACGATTCGTTCAGAACAGAATTTCGATCTTTCATTTGAGTAATACGGGAGGACAGGCTATGATCAGAAAAAAACACAATATTCTGGCTGTGATAATAATGCTTGTCACTGCCCTGACGCTTAGCAGCTTTACCCTGTTCAACTCTTCAGTTGAGATAGATACCGCTGCAAACCGCGTTTATAACTATATTACCACAGAAAAACTCCTTAATGATTTTTCAAATGACAGCAAATCAGCTCAGGCTAAGTACAATAACAAATTCGTCCTGCTGTCTGGTCTTTTCGAAAGTTCAGATAACAAAGGCTTGACTGTAATGGATGAAAAATATAAATCTGTTTCCTGTACTTTCGATAAAAACATCACAACCAATTTAAAGTATTCATTCAAGGACAATATCGCAGTATACGGAAAAATAAGCTGTACTTTCGGCAAACCGGAACTTACAGAAGTACGTAAAGTAATTGATGCTCCGGTTGTAAGATCATCGGATATTTACTACACTCTAGACGGTACAGTATTCGATAAGACCACTGCAGTCGAAAGAACACTTAATAACGGACGCATCAGGTACTATATTCCTTCAGGATGGAAAAAGATCGAGGCGAATATCGCAAAAAATGATCTGGGGATAATTGAAGGATATCAGTACGTGCTGAATAAAACACCGGGCAATACAAGCGAAGTACCGGAATCACTGTTTGTATGCTATTTCAGTAAAGATCTTCTGAAAACAACATCCGACATCAAAAGCACCGAACAGGTTGAGAAAGCTATCATCAGCAACATAAACCCTGACGAAAAAATAGGAACCTTCCCTTCCGCAAATATCACCACCTACTACGGAGCAAAGTACCAGTACTACAGCGGCAAATATCAGCGCGGTGTCGGTCAGGCGTACAGAACGGAATATGTCTTCCAGCCTGACGGCGATAACGGAATTCTGATGTTCCTTTACCTTTATCCAAACGACAACAAATATCTTTCAGAAGTAATACTTACCACAAGGTTCGCTGAAATAAACTGATAAAACTAAAACACCCTGAAATACGTAACACAAACACGTAAATTTCAGGGTGTATTTTTATGATATCATTCGCTCCAACCGGATATTTCTTTATAACTATTGACTTTTACCTGCTGTTTATGATATAATATTCCAAGTGCTTTTCAAAAAGCCTTAACATTTTGGGGCATAGCCAAGCGGTAAGGCAACGGACTTTGACTCCGTCATTCCCGGGTTCAAATCCCGGTGCTCCAATAAAAACATCCTTCGAGATCTGTGTGATCTGAAGGATGTTTTTGTTTTATCAACGAGTTTACCATATACAAAACGGAAACCAGTAACAATACCAATTTCCGTTATACAAGCATATAATAATTTCATTAAAGAAGGTCTTTACGTCCTTCCTTAAAGGCGATCATCATTTCATTGGTAAGGCTGTTTCGCCCCGGCTGAGGAACAACATCCTCACGCTTTACCCATTCCGCATACTGAAGCTCATTTTCATCCATGTGAATCTCAGTGCTGCCGTCCACTTCGCAGAAGAATCCCATAAGAATATCGCTCGCCATCCCCCACGGCTGAGACCTGTAGTATTTAATATTCTTTACGCGAACGCCTGCTTCCTCCATCACCTCTCTGGCAACGGTCTCTTCCAGAGTCTCACCGATCTCAGTAAAACCCGCTACAAGAGCATTGTGCTGATATCCTTTTCTGTATCTGGTGATAAGGATACTGTCCCCGTTTATAACTCCCACAATAACAGCCGGCATGATACGCGGATATGCAGTATTGCCGCACTCAGGACATACCATCGCTCTTTCCTTATCAGATAGATTCATCCTGTGTCCGCATCTGCCGCAGAAAGTAAAATCACGGTACCAGTCACTCAGATGCTTTCCGGTCATGATTGCAAATTTATGATGCTTCTCAGCATCCTTTAAATCACGTATCGCTCTT
>JBGUVZ010000381.1:0-5703 GCA_045220685.1 Oscillospiraceae bacterium
CTGCTGGTGGTTCTGGCTTTTCACCGTCTTCTTCAACAGGTACTGCTGGTGGTTCTGGCTTTTCACCGTCTTCTTCAGCAGGAGCTGGTGGTTCTGGCTTTTCACCATCTTCTTCTACAGGAGCTGCTGGTGGTTCCGGCTTTTCGCCGTCTTCTTCAGCTGGTGCAGGTGGTGCTGGCTTTTCATCTTCTTCAGGCTTAGCTTCTTCTGCAGGAGCTGCTGCAGTAACTTCAGCTTCCTTGATCTCTGCTTTTTCTTCAGTTGCCTGAGCTGAAACTACAGCGATGTTTGCTGCTGCCATTACAAGTGCTGAGATGCCTGCGATGATCTTGTTAGTTTTCATGATAAATTACTTCCTTTCAATTCTTTTTTTCATATGGATCATACGGGGTATAATGCTGCGTTTTTTTATTCGCACGCAGCTGATTGTTTTTCGTTTGCTGTTAATTAGATGCACCAGAATGAACAAAGGTTCCCGAAAAAATAAAAAAATTTTATTTCTTTTTACCCTAACAGGATTTTATTTAAGCAACCCACGCAAACATGTGGGTTACGGCTAAAAAAAATTTTTTCATAAAAAAATAACATAGCAAAATACACATATATATGATTACTATTTTCCGCAACATTTTTATTGATTTTTCTTTTCAGAAAGTGTATAATTTTATTGAACAAATAAAGCGTAAACATACATATAAAACAATAAAAGAGAAAACGTTTACGCAGAATATTCTATTTTCATTATGGGTTAAGAATGTATGTAACTGGAGGAATTTATGAAATTAAAAAAAGTAATTCCCGCCGCCGTATCAGGCATGATACTTCTGTCTGCCCTTTCAGGTTCGGCAGTAAGTGCTGCACGAAGCCGCGTGTCGGTGCATGATCCTTCGGTAGTGAGAGATCCTGCAACAGGCACATACTACGTTTTCGGGTCGCACATCGATGCGGCAAAGACCACCGATCTTCAGAACTGGACGCTGTTCACCAACGGCTACAAAACTCCGGGCAACACTGAATTCGGCGATCTTTCCGGAAACCTGAAAAAGGCTTTTGACTGGTGCGGTGAAAACCTTGAGGACTGCGTCGGCGGTTATGCCGTCTGGGCGCCGGATGTCGTCTGGAATCCTGATTTCAAGAATTCAGACGGATCGCAGGGTGCATACATGATGTACTTCTGCACATCATCCACCTACATGCGCTCAGTCATCTGCTTTGCTACCTCAAAAACCATCGAAGGACCATACACCTTCGGCGACACGCTTATCTACTCCGGATTTACGGAAAATGACAGCTTTGCGACAAGCAATACCAAAAACGTAAACCGCAAGTACACTTCAACCAATATAGATGAGCTTATCGCATCCGGTGAAGTGACCTTCAACAAGAGCTGGTTCAATAAGTCAAACTTCAACAATCAGCTCTTCCCTAACGCCATCGACCCTACTATCTACTACGGCACCGATGGTAAAATGTACATGTGCTACGGCTCATGGTCAGGCGGAATTTTCACTCTTGAAATCGATCCGAAAACGGGTAAATGCATCCATCCGAAATCAGGTCAGACTGAAGACGGAAGGATGATCGACAGTTACTTCGGAACTAAGATCTCCGGCGGATACGGAAAATCCGGCGAAGGTCCGTTCATCGAGTACAACTCCGATACCGGATTCTATTATCTGTGGGTAACCTACGGCGGACTTACTGCCAAGGGCGGCTACAACATGAGAGTATTCCGTTCGACGAGCCCGACAGGACCGTTTACCGATCCTTCCGGAAAGAGCGCTGTACTTACTTCATCCTCTGTCCTTGATTCCATCGGTCTCAAGGTTATGGGCAACCACAAATTCAGTACAAACGACACAGCCTATATGGCACCCGGTCATAACTCAGTTCTCCGTGACGACGACGGAAAATGGTATCTTGTAAATCACACAAGATTCAACTCCGGTTCCGAATATCACGAAGTACGTGTTCACTCCATGCAGTTCAACGCTGAAGGATGGCCGGTAGTGGCGCCGAATGAATACAGCGGGGATGACATAGACGAAGGCGGTTACAATGCATCGGACATCGCCGGAACCTATGAATTTATTAATCACGGAAATGACACGGGTTCAAAAATATATGAATCTGTAAACATAACGCTTACCGAAGACGGAAAGATCACCGGTGCCCTGACAGGCACCTGGTCTGAAGCGAAAGATTCTGCCGATGCCACTTTTATTGTGGGCGGTCGTCTTTACAGCGGCAAATTCCTTGCAGCAAAAGACGAAAAAGGCAGAAAGGTAATGTCTTTCACAGCTATCGGTAACAACAATCAGACTGTCTGGGGCAACAAGACCACCGGGTTTACAGGAACCCCAAGACAGGTGACAAAAGAAAAACTTTCTGCCGAAGATCCGGCTGTAATGGACACACATATGTCCTACACCTTCACAAACAAGTACAGCGGATTCGTGGCAGATATCATCAACGGCGTGATGGAGGATGGTTCCAACGTCCGCCAGTGGGAAAACAACGGCGAAAAGTGCCAGCACTGGATACTGAAGAAATCTTCAGCAAATCCGGGATACTACTACATTATTTCCGAAAGCGACAGAAACTTCGCACTCCGTTCAGCCGGATCCGACGATGGCGGAAATATTGAACTGGCAAAATTCAACGCCGAAGACACATCTGAACTCTTTAAGTTTGCCAGAAATGAGGACGGCACCTATCTTATCTCCACATTCTCATCCGGCGGAACAAAACTCGTGGAAGTTATCGGTGCAAGCCCTGAATACGGTGCAAACATCCAGCAGTGGGGCCCGACTCAGAACTTCTGCCAGCAGTGGATCCTCACCGGAACAGAACTTCCGGCTGACATGATCGTTGACGAACCGGAACCAACAGCCGAACCAGAACCTACTGTTGAACCGGAGCCTACTGTCGAACCGGAGCCTACTATCGAATTTACTCCGGCTGACTTAAACGATGACGGAAAAATAAACATTGTCGATCTTATACTTCTCAAAAACATCTTAAACGGCGCAGAAGCCGACACACGTGAACAGCTCGCCGCCGACGTAAACAGCGACGAAGTTGTAAACACGGCAGATCTTACAGCTATTATCTCTATTCTGATGGGTAAGGATTGATGATATAAACAGCAAAGCCATAACACTAAGGAACTGCCTTATGTGTTATGGCTTTGTTTATTTTTTATTATGAAGAATCATTCTTTTTCAAACGCTTTGGCGATCAGGTTTTTCAGTCCTGATCTGATCACGTTCTCCCTTCCGGTCTTGCGGCAGTATTCGTTGATGCCCGCATAGATGATGAGGAATACGCCTGCTGTGAGAAGATATACCCACCATGCAAGTGAAGCCCAGAAGTCTTTTGTCATGTAGAATGTAAGGATAATAAGAGTAATTGTACCGAGCTTGCTCCACTTTTTCTGTCCTGTAATAAATCCGATGAGGATGAAAGCGATACATACAAGACCTATGAACAGTGCGTGTGAAAGTTCTCCCTTAGCAATTGCATTCACGGCAAGCACAACAATACTGATGCATGCATGAGCATACAATACATTTCCGAGGGTTTCTCTTTCATTTTCGTTTTTCCAGATCCTGTAGAGGAAAATATACGGGATAAACGAACAGAGGACATAATATTCAACCTGGAACCAGCCTGTGACCGGTACGATATTCTGCGCTGCTATAGCATATCCAAGTATGCACGATGCGGCCGACCACATGACTTTTGAAGTAGTATCACTGTATGCAAATCCGCTTACGAAGAAGTAAGCCGCAAATACCAGTTCAAATGCCATTACCCAGTGTCCTGTACCACTGTAAGGTGTGTACATTACAAAAGCTATAAAGGTGATAAGTACAGATGAACTAATGAGAGCCTTTGTCATTATGCGGTCAAATCTTCCGGCCAGTATACCTGCAACCATTACAAACGCCATTACCGCAAATGAGATAAGATACATCGGGAAATATGCGCCGTCGTACAGTGCCGGATCGGAATCGGCAAATAAGTGACTGTCCGCCATCAGATAAGCGAAGATCTGGAAATGTACAGATACAGCGACTGTATAAACGGCTGTTCTTACCTTATCCATTCCAAGACTTGATATTACTGCCGCAAGTGCAAATGCCGCCGCGGAAAGCAGAAGTGCGAACAGCTTTTTCATATCCTGAGGATCACCGACTGCCGTAACAAGCGGGATAAGTGCAGAATACACTGCAAATACTTCTGAAGCAGGCTTTAACTGTACGACTTTTCTGCTGAAGATAAGCGTTGCAAGGAAAAGACCCGAGACGATAAATGAAAGAATAAGTGCCAGATATTCATCTGCATTCATAAGTACAATGATCTGGGCTATAAGCGGTACGCTCATTACAGATGCACCGATCGTCTTGTAGTTCGTGTTTTTATATACCGCCGCAGCGATGATCATAAGAAGAAGTATCACGCATCCTGCTACGCTGCCGTCTTCAAAATTACACATTGAAACCGTAAAGAGCAGGCAGACCAGGACACCCTGTGAAAGATCTGAACGGAACTTCGGGATAAATGTGTATATCACCATTGCAGGTATGCAGAGAAGTACAGTTACTAAGAATGTAGTACTGTAACCAGCCCATCCGTATTTGTCTGAAAGAACATCAGATACAAGCTGTGAAAAGATAAAATACTCTACAACTGAAGCTATATTGAAAAAATTCTTATACGATGTCTTTTCTGTAAGCGTCTGCATGTAAAGTGTAATCGCAAAAAGGAAGGCAACTGCTGCAGCCGCTTCAGCCGTACTTCCGTCGGCAGCTGAACATATGATCGAGATAAGCGCAAAGATAAATGCATTCAGTTTTGAGAACATGCTGTACACATCAGTGTAAACAAACGGCACCTCAAATCTGTTAAGCATTTCCGGCTTTATTATAAGAAGGAGTATCGAATAAAGTGCTGCTATAATAAAGAATACCGTAAATACAAACGGTTCGGAAGCTGCGAAAAATGCAAATGCACATACAGCTGCTGAAATAAACAGCATGGTGAAAAAAGCTGCAACATTATTTCTGTACTTCCATGTTATGAGTCCGCAGGATAGTGAACAAGATAAGAATACAGACATGAGTGCAAGCATTCTTCCTTCGCCGAAAAACGAAAACCATTCACCGAATATCTCAAAGAAAAACATTGAAACACATGTTATCGGTACAAATAATGTACCCAGTGTGAAAAATCCCTTTGACGTTGAGTCGAGTCCAAGTGTCTTTTCCGCAAAACCGGAAACACCGAAAAACATTAACGTTACAAGTATGATAAGGAGAATCTTGAAGCCTTCACTGATCAGTGACCAGTTGGTAGTAACGAATATAAGTCCTGCAAGAAGCACCATTGAAACACCGGTAATGAGTAATCCGGAAACATTCTTTGCTTTCTTTTCTTCGGCAGTATTTCTTTCCGGCAGATTAGCGTTTCCTTCAGACTGTGCCGGATTCACTTTTGGTGTTGAAAGAACAGTCGGACCGTTATCAGTTACAGTATAATTTACCGCAGGTATAGCAGATGGATTATCGGCCGGCTTTTCAGTCTCCAGAACATTTTCACTTACAGTATCTGAAGCCTTAAGCTCAGGTACGTTAGCTTCGGTTCCTGCAGCATCTTCTTCACCTGATTTTATAGTTCCGTTGTTTATACGTTCTGCAA
>JBGUVZ010000382.1:0-4487 GCA_045220685.1 Oscillospiraceae bacterium
GCGTGATTTCCTTCATTGGATTTCTGAACTTCGATATTGTATACACGTCCTGTATCATCTTCAGCGGGAGTACCGGTAATAAAAATCCGGTACTCCCGTTGCTCTTTATAATGGTAGTCTTCATCCCTGCGGGCCGAAGACTGCTATGGAAAAACCGAGCTGGCTAGCTCGGTTTATAATTGCGCCGAAGGCGCATCCTTTTCAAGAACCTTTACTATTGGTTCGCCAGTATTGGAGTTTATTAAAACTGAAAAATTATGAGTATCAATAAAATGTTCAATTGCTCTTGACTGATCTGATGTTTGCTTTCTTGTCATCAATTCGAAATGTACAGTAAATGTTGTATCGGTAGGATAGACATAGTTCATAGCACTTCCTCCTTTTGTATAGGACTGACGGTGTTTTTTCAATTAAATTATACTATATTCTGATTTAAAAATCTACTGCTTTGAATGAAAATGAGTGGGAGTAAATGTAGTCTTCACTTGACATCTGTGCTTATTTGAATTATAATATAAGCACAAAAGTTCAAAAGAAAGGCAGTGATCTTATGAGTGATATGACAGAAATACTGAAAGAGAATAATTACATCACACCTGAAATTGCAGAAAAACACGGGATATCGAAATATAAATTCTATAAATTTGTTCACGATAATGATCTTGAACAGGTCGAACATGGAATATATGTTTCGGCTAACGGATGGGTCGATGAACTGTATATTATACATCAAAGATGTCCGGATGCTGTTTTTTCACACGACGAAGCACTTTATTATTATGGACTTCTGGAACGCGAACCATTATGTCATACGCTGACAACATACAGCGGCTATAATTCACACCGACTTACTGCTGACGGCAGATGCAAGGTTTATACAGTAAAAAAAGAATTACTTGAAATAGGAAAGACAGTCGTCACTGATAACTGTGGAAATGACATACCGATGTACGATTTGGAGAGAACGATATGCGATATGGTAAGAAGCAGAAGTAATATAGAGATACAGGATTTTAGTTCGGCGCTGAAAGCATATATTTCAAAGAAAGACAAGAATCTTAATCTTCTTATGGAATATGCAGCATTATTCCGTGTCCAGAATGTTATACGAAGATATATGGAGGTATTGTTGTAATGAGACTTACAGCGGAACAAATTAAAGGGCGAATACGGAATGTAGCCAGACAAAACAATTCAGATGCACGCACACTGATGCGTATTTATATGATGGAAAGATTCCTTGAAAGAGTCGCACAGTCTGAATACAAGGATAACTTTATTATAAAGGGCGGAATGCTTGTAACATCAATGGTTGGAGTAGCACTTCGTTCTACAATGGATATCGATACAAGCATAAAGAATCTGAATCTGTCAGCTGAAGATGCAGAAAAAATAATAGAGCAAATCAAAAATATTGACGTTGATGACGGTGTAACTTTTGAAATAAAAGAAATATCAGGAATAATGGATGAGATGGAATATCCGGGAATAAGAATATCTTTAAATGCAGTTCTTGAAAATTTGATTACTCCGTTGAAGATAGATATTTCAACCGGAGATATTATTACACCAGCTGCAGTAGAATATAAATATCAGTTGCTGATTGATGATCATTCCATTAATTTATGGTCGTATAATCTTGAAACGATTCTTTCAGAAAAACTTCAAACTATTCTTGCAAGAGGTCTTCTGAATACTCGTATGAGAGATTTTTATGATATCTTTATTCTTTTGGACGTATATGAAGAACGAATAAATACTGAAGATCTTAAACTGGCATTTGATGCTACATGCAAAAAGAGAGAAACTTTGAATTTTAAAGAAAGTGGTAAATCGATATTATCAGTGGTTAAAGAGGATTCAAATCTGAATAAATTATGGAATACATATCAGAAAAAATATTCATATGCGCAAAATATTAATTTTGAAGATGTGGTAAATAGAGCTGAATTGCTTTTGAATATGATAAATAATTATTGCTGAAAATCCGGAACAAAATGTAGTCTTCACCCCTGCGGGCCGAAGACTGCTTTATAAAAAACGAGCTGGTCAGCTCGTTTTTTATAATTGCGCCGAAGGCGCCTCATTTTCCTGAATAACCGCCTTTGGCAGCACACATTTTTCAGAATCACTTTGACTTTTTCAGAAAAAAAGGTACTAATAAGTGAAAGAATCAGGTTAATTATTTTGAAAATAAATCTTCTGCGAATAAATGGCGGATATTCATTTGGACGGTTGTGAAAAATGCTATAATTTATGGCTTAAATTTAATATATATACATATTGAAGAATAGTAACGGTAATGCTATAATTAAAAAAACAGAACCAGTTTCATCAGAAATGTATGGCGACAGTAGATGATGAAAAATACATGGCGCCGACAGTAGAGGCTAATTTCAGAACATTTGCCATGTCGGTTTTGAATGAAGAATCATATAGTAAGATTATATACAAAGGAGAATGATCGTAATGAAAAAGCCTTTGATTTGTTTTTTAGCCGCTGTAACTTCTGTTTATATCGGTTCTGCAGGTATAAATGTATCTGCAATAATGGAACCGGGAGATGTAACATATAGATCTGATGATGATTCCGAGGTCGTTATCGTACCTGAAAAAACAGATGACGGGAAAGTTATAAATGAAGTGTATCTTGAAGATAATCCGGTAATAAAAAAAGTTGTGCTTACGGATACAGTTGATGAAGTGGAAGTAATAAGATGTTCCGGAATAACAGAATTTTCAGTCAGTGAGAATAATCCTTATTTATCAGTTGTGGACGGTATTCTTTATGATAAGGAACTGAAAACATTGATGTGTTATCCTGCAGGCAGGGCAGATACAGAATTTCATATTCCGGATACTGTTGAGGTGGTAGGAAAATGTGCATTTGTCGGAGCCGAAAACCTTGAAAAAGTATATATTCCGTCCAGTGTCAGGAAAATTGAAACCTGCGCTTTTGCTGATATGAAAGCAAAAGAGTTTGTTTTTTCAGAAGGTGTGACGGATATTGAAAACTATGCTTTCAACGATAATACTGAACTTGAAAAAATAACTCTTCCTGCAAGTCTTGAACGAATTAACCGTCCGTTTGAAGGCTGTACGAATTTAAAAGAAATCATAATTTTACACGCTGATTATAAAGGAAATGGTCCTTCAGCTACTATCGATCCGGAAAAAGATGCTTACTGGGGTTTTTTGTATGGCTGTGAAAATGCAATAGCTTATGTTCCTGATGAATATTACGATATATATCGGAGGGAGGTTTTCAGTAATTATGAAGATAATCTGCAAAAGATCAGTGAGTATCCGTAAAAAAAAGCGTATGAGCTTTCAGTTAACAAGTCTGATATAACACTTGAAGAAGGACAAAATTACAAATTATACGTAAGGCTCGACAAGAGATTCTTTTATGAAGAAAGCCTGGTATTTACATCAGATAACGGTTCTGTTGCGCAGGTATCAGAAGACGGAACTATAACAGCTGTTTCGGCAGGAAAAGCTGTAATTACCGCAAAAGCAAAGCTTAAAGATCCGGATGATCCAGAAGATAACGTAAGATCCGTTTCTGTTACTCTGGAAGTCAGCTACCCAAAAATACTGACTTCAGAACAGCTATCCGCACTTGAAGAGCTGAAAAACAAAAGTCGTAAGACTATCGGAAGTTTTCCAAGACAGGAAATGATCGTCAGAGGCGAGCTGACATCTGACATATCTCGTATTACATATGATGAAGTAATTAATATCATTGATTCATCCGAGTTTAAAAAATATGAGGATATACTCAGAAGGATAGATAATATCCACGGTGCTCCTGATTACTCCGGCGGCAGCGGAACTACAAGGGTGGAATACTGGCTTGACGATAAAGGAAATGAAAAAATCTCAATGTACGCCGATGTCACCGGAACAAAGATATTTTTCAGCAGATGTGATGAAAGCGGAACTGTTATGCATTCAGAAATCATTTTCCCGGAAAAGAGTGATATACCGACTGATACAGGAATAAAAGATTACGTTTATCGTGTTTATAATTCCGTTGAAGATGAACCTGTCAAAGCCTTTGTCGGAGATATAGACGGCAGCGGAAATATAGATGTAACTGACTTAACAGAACTCTCACTCGCACTTTTAGGTGACAGAGAACTTACAGATGATCAGCAGAAGGCAGCCGATGTTGACGCTGATGGTGCAGTTACCCTTGCCGATCTCGCAAGACTAAGACAGTATCTTTCAAAGAAGATAACATCAATCTGATATACAGCAATTTTCATCCTTAAGGATTACTCTGAATAAATAAAGACAGCGGGAGTACCGGTAAAAATCCAGTGCTCTCGTTTGCTCTGTATAAATGAACGCCTTCGGCGTACTATAGAAAACGGTCGCCCTAATAATCGGACGACCGTTGAAAGAAATTCGCTTTGCTTAGCGGAATTTTAATAATAAAATTTTCAGCTTCCCTGCATTGCAGCAATCTGAGCTTTCAGACG
>JBGUVZ010000383.1:0-3890 GCA_045220685.1 Oscillospiraceae bacterium
TAAGCGCTGATAAAGTAAAGGAAGGCACTTATCATATAGACGTTGACTCCAGTTCATCAATGTTCAAGATCGCTGACTGTGAACTTACTGCGGCAGACGGAAAACTGACTGCAAAGATTACAATAAACAGCAAGAGCTATGATCATCTTTTTGCAGGAACAGCAGAAGAAGCAGCTACAGCTGATGAATCTTTATTTATTGAACCTGAAGAAACAGATGAAGGAAGAGTATTTACTTTCCCGGTAGACGCACTCGACAAGAAGGTAAACTGTGCCGCATTCAGCCACAAGAAACAGCTCTGGTACGACCGCGTACTCGTTTTCCGTGCTGATTCACTTCCTGAGGATGTTCTCCCTGAAAAGGAAAAGATCACGGCATCTTCACTTGGTATCGAAGACGGTGAGTATACTGTTGAAGTAAAAATGGAAGGCGGCTCAGGCAGAGCGTCGGTTGAAAGTCCTGCAAAACTTAAGATCGAAAACGGCGAAGCCACAGCAATTCTCAAGTGGAGCAGCGACAAGTACGACTATATGATCGTTGACGGTGAGAAGTATCTTCCGGAAATTGAAGACGGTTCATCTGTTTTCGAAGTACCGGTAAGTTCATTTGACACAAAGCTTAAGATGAACGCTGATACAACAGCCATGAGCACTCCTCACGAAATAGAATACACATTTTTCTTTGATTCATCTACTATATCATGAGATTAAAAAAATGGCTTCTGTTTTTTACTATATCTGCATTGCTGCTCTCTGCGTTTGGATGTACGGTTAAAAAAGATACGCTTTCTGATGAAACAGTATCCGGTGTGACCGGACATATGGAACTCGAATACGCAGATCAGTTTTCCGTTGATCATCTGGAAAACGGATGTTCGGTCATCACCATAGATTCTGATCAATTTTTGTTTGTTCCTGAAAAAGCTTCGATTCCTGAAGACAACAGCCTTCCCGTAATTCGACAGCAGAGCGGCGACATTTATCTTGCTTCGTCATCTGCCATCGATCTATTCGATGCCATCGGAGCACTCGATGCAGTTACTATGACTTCAACGAATACTGACAGCTGGATGCTGCCGAATGTTAAAGAAGCGATGAATGCCGGTCGTCTTACATTTATCGGCAAGTACAACGCTCCCGACTATGAAGCACTGACCGAATCCGGCTGCACGCTTGCCATCGAAAACACAATGATCACCCACAGTCCGGCAGTAAAGGAACAGATCGAATCTCTCGGCATTCCCGTCATCGTCGAACGTTCAAGCTACGAACAGCATCCTCTCGGACGCATGGAATGGATGAAGCTCTACGGACTTATCCTAGGAAAAGAAGATGAAGCAGTAAAATGCTTCGAGGAGAAGACGGCCGGATTCCATTCACTCGATCTTCCCGATGTTCCGGAAAATGAACGTCTGACAGCAGCATTTTTCAGCGTGACCGCAAACGGATATGTAAACGTAAGAAAACCGGGTGACTACATTTCAAAGATGATAGATCTCGCCGGCGGAAGATACATATTTACCGGAGCGGATCTTGGAGTTGAAGACAATGCCCTGTCAACGATGAACATCCAGATGGAAACCTTCTACGAATGCGCGAAAGATGCTGATATCCTCATTTACAACAGCACCATAGAAGGAAAACTCGAATCCATTTCACAGCTTCTCGAAAAATCACCGGTATTCGCAGATTTCAAAGCCGTGAAAAATGATAACGTCTGGTGTACAGAACAGAACCTCTTCCAGCAGACAACCGGCGCAGCGGATATGATAACTGACTTAAACAGAATTTTTACCGGTAATGCAGACGGAAAGGAACAGCTTACGTATCTGCACAGGATTCACTGACAGAAGGAGCTTATATGGAAAAACAACGAAAAATTCGGGCTGTGACCGGATTTGCTTTGCTGGTCATCGCTGCGGTGATACTTTTCATTCTGAGCCTTGCATCGGGCAGCAGCAGGATCACCGCTGATACGGTTTTTGGCGTGCTTACCGGACATATCACTGATCAGTCTGCACACCGGATCATTATGGATATTCGTATGCCGCGTGCGCTGTCTGCGCTGATACTTGGCGGGGGACTGTCGGTTTCGGGATTCCTTCTTCAGAGCTTTTTCAGAAATCCTATCGCCGGACCGTTTGTACTTGGTATTTCATCCGGTGCGAAGCTTACGGTTGCGCTTATCATGATAACTTCTTTACGGTACGGATTTGCGATGAATTCATGGATGATGATCGGTGCGGCATTTGCCGGTGCGCTTATATGTATGATGACTGTGCTCCTTTTTTCCGGAAAAGTCCGGAACATGGCTCAGCTCGTTATTTCCGGTGTAATGATCGGATATATCTGCAGTGCCCTTACCGACCTTGTTGTTACATTTGCGGATGACGCCAATATAGTTAATCTTCATAACTGGTCGAAGGGCAGTTTTTCGGGTATGGACTGGCAGGATATACGTGTGATGTCTGTCATGATTTTTGCAGCGTTTATCCTTACATTCCTTCTGTCAAAACCGATAGGCGCCTATCAGCTGGGCGAAGTCTATGCCGAGAATATGGGAGTGAATATACGCAGTTTCCGCGTGTTTCTTATACTTCTTTCAAGTATTCTTTCCGCGTGCGTTACTGCTTTTGCCGGACCGGTGTCATTTGTCGGCATTGCTGTTCCGCACCTGATGAAAGGAATGTTCGGAACTTCGAAACCTGTTATTCTTATACCGGCGGCATTTCTCGGAGGCGGAGTTTTCTGTATGGGATGCGACCTCATTGCTCGTATGCTCTTTGCTCCGCAGGAACTGAGCGTAAGTACCGTCACAGCTGTTTTCGGTGCTCCGGTCGTTATCTGGATTATGCTTCACCGTGCGAAGGAAAGGAGCATGTCATGATAAATACAGATCAGAAAAACAAAGCTTCATCTTTGCATACGGATAGTCTTGGTGCCGGATACGGTAAAAAAGTCATCGTCGATGGTATTACAATCAGTATTTCGGCTGGCGAGATATGCACACTTATCGGACCGAACGGAGCCGGAAAATCCACGGTGCTGAAAACTATTGCCGGTCAGCTTCCTGCAGCATCCGGAAAGGTGTTTCTCTGCGGAGATGAACTTGCCGCACTTAAGGAAAAAGATGTAGCCCGAAGGCTTTCAGTTATGCTTACCGGAAGACTCACGACCGACAGGATGACCTGTTTTGATGTTGCTGCTACAGGAAGATACCCGTATACAGGTACGTTCGGTATTCTTAGTGAACATGACAGGAAAGTCGTACATGATGCACTGAAACTTACCGAAGCGGAACATCTTTCAGATACTGATTTTAACAGGATAAGTGACGGTCAGCGTCAGTCGGTCATGCTTGCCAGGGCGATAGCCCAGGAGCCGGAGATTATGCTTCTGGATGAGCCGACGTCGTTTCTGGATACAGGTCATAAGCTGCATCTGCTGACTCTGTTAAGACGACTCGCAAAGGAGAGAAATATTGCCGTTGTCCAGTCTCTTCACGAACTCGATCTTGCTCAGAAGTTTTCTGATTCCGTCGTGTGCATACATAACGGTAAAGCAGAACGGTACGGAACTCCGGAAGATATTTTTTCCGGTGATTATATAAATACACTTTATGAGATAAAGGACGGAAAGTATAACACGTACTACGGTGAAGCAGAACCGGTCGGTGTAAAAGGCGAGCCGGAAGTATTTGTTATAGGCGGCGGGGGAGCAGGCATTCCTGTTTACCGCAGACTTTACCGCGAAGGGATACCGTTTGCAGTGGGCGTACTCCATGAAAATGATGTGGAATACCCTGTTGCTTCAGCTCTTGCTTCTGTTGTCATTTCAGAAAAGCCTTTTGAACCGGTAAGTGATGAAGCTGTAAACAGGGCGCTTGTCGTT
>JBGUVZ010000384.1:0-2555 GCA_045220685.1 Oscillospiraceae bacterium
TACCGGTGCAGGAATATATGAAACGAGCTTGCCGATCTTTAAGAGAGCCGCAAGAATGAGAATGATTCCTGAGAGGAATCCGGCAAAAAGAACACCTTCAACACCGTTCTTTGCAGAAAGTGAAAGAAGAATAGCCGCCATGGCACCTGTAGGTCCTGAGATCTGGTACGAAGCACCGCCGAGAATTCCAATCACGATACCTGCGATAATTGCAGTAACAAGACCGGAAGCCGCATCAGCACCGGAACTTACACCGAATGCAAGAGCGAGAGGAAGAGCAACGGCTGCAACCGTAAGACCGGACATAAGGTCAGCGGACAGCTTTTTTCCGTTGTAACCTGAAAATTCTTTTTTCAGGTCAGAAACATACTTTTTCAGCATTTGATACATCCTTTTCTTTAATGTTGTAAACGATATTCGTTCTATATAAAATCTTCACTGTAAGCATACATTTTTACCCTCAAAAATTCCCCCTTCTCTTCTATTTTAAGAAGCCGGGGGTAAGGAAAAATGCCGCGTGCAGTGATAACAGACAACCTTTGATATTATACCACTTAATATAGTAGGTTTCAATGATAAGAGTGAACAAATTTCAGCCCCGCACAAATTCTGATTGACTGCAATTTGCTAAAAAATTTACAGCGCATTGTAAAATGCTCTGTTTAGTCATACCAAAATCACGGAATATCTTGATTTTCCGTCGGTTTTAGGTTATAATTAATTTGTTATTTGGTATCAGGGGGATTTATTGAAATCCGGGGTTTTCATTTGATCAGTTAATTTGTACTTATTTTTTATAAAAAGGAGTTCTGATTTTTTGGAAAACAGAAACAAGCTGAAATGCCGCAGCATAATTCTCATCGTCGCACTACTGATCGCTTACGCATGCTTATATCTGCTTATTTCATTTGCAAATCCGGGAAAAGCACCGGTTGATATTCCTTATTTTGAAGATCCGTTCTTTGTTTCAAGTTTCAAAGGCGTTCTTACATCTCTTCAGATGCTGGTCTGCATAGTCTTCGCAAGTATGCGTGAGAAAACCGCACGTGTACTCGCCCATCTGCTTCCTGCTTTTACGATCGTAACATCTTCGGCGCATATGCTCCGGTTCCACAACCGCGAAGTTATTCCGGGACTGACTACAATGTGCGTATGTCTTATAGCTGTTATTGTAATCCACCATCAGATAAGCAAACAGGAGAAAGATGCTCTCACCGACTATCTGACAGGACTGAGCAACAGACGAAGCATTTCCGAACAGCTTTCAAGAATGACTCATTCTTCTAAAGCTTTCGGCGTTCTTTATATAGACCTTGATGATTTTAAATCTGTAAACGATAACTATGGTCACAAGGTCGGAGATGAAGTCATCCGCACGACAGCAGAACGCATAAACGGAATAATCAGCAGCAAGGATTCGCTCGGCAGAATCGGCGGCGACGAATTCATCCTGATAGTAAACGGAGTAAACAGAATAAACGAGATATCAGCTGCTATCTCAGAATCACTGAAAAAGCCGATCAAGGTCGAAGAGACTGCTTCACAGGTCTATGTTACAGCAAGTATCGGTATTTCAAAGTATCCTGAACATGCTGAAAAATCAGCAGATCTTATACGCTGCGCTGACATGGCTCTCTACAACGTAAAGACATCCGGCAAAAACGGTGTCACAATTTTCAGAGAAGAATTCAGGAAAACAATGCTGAAAAATGCATATATCGAATCTCTGGCTAAAAAATACCTGGATGAGAAAAGCTTCACTTTTGCTTATCAGCCACAGTATCATACCAACACCAAAACACTCCGCGGTTTTGAGACACTTATAAGAATCCGCCCGGAGGACTGCGAAACGGTACCTATTCAGGAACTCATTGATGTGGCTGAACGTTCGGATATCATATTCCTGATAGACTGTTACGTACTCAGATATGCTCTTGAAGAGTTTAAGGATACAGCTGTGAAGCATCCTGAGCTCATTCTTTCAGTAAACGCCTCAGCGAAACACATCTCCAAAAAGGGATTTGTCGAACTCGTTGAAAAGGCACTTGAAGAAACAGGCTTCCCGCCTGCATCTCTCGAAATCGAGATCACAGAATACTGCCTCGCAGGTTCTCCGAATCTCACAATAGAAAACATGAACCGTCTCCGAGCCAAAGGCATCAAGATAGCACTTGACGACTTCGGCACCGGTTACGCTTCCCTTTCAAATCTTTCAAGGCTTCCTGTTAATCTTCTCAAGATAGACAAGAGCTTTATTGAAGATCTTGCTGTTCAGAACAACGCAAAGGAAGGAAGCGCAGAAGCATTTATCTCCGCAATCATCTCAATGGGCCACACGCTCGGTCTTGAAGTAATTTCAGAAGGCGTAGAATCCCAGAACCAGCTCGACATCCTCAGAGAGAAAAACTGCGACCTGGTACAAGGCTTCATCTGGGGCACCCCGCTCGAGATCCACGAAGTACGTAGTCTATGTGATAAAACAGAATAAAAAATTTCAAGGGCTGCATTCGCAGCCCTTTTCGTTTGTTTATTATAACTTTTCCTCTCGATTACAT
>JBGUVZ010000385.1:0-6231 GCA_045220685.1 Oscillospiraceae bacterium
TTGGTCAAGAGGTTAAGACGCTGCCCTTTCACGGCGGAATCATGGGTTCAATTCCCGTACGGGTCACCAAATCAAAAAGCTCAGAAACACTGCTTTTACGCTGTTTCTGAGCTTTTCTTTTTTGCTTAAAAGTATGTTTGTCCGCTATCTGTCCGCTGGTGTCCTTTACGTATGCCATAATCGGACGAATAGTGAGCCGCATTCTTATTGCATCTATTCGATATTATCAGTTATTGCAAAGCCTGATACCTTTCACATACGCTAAAAAGGCGGAAGATCATTTTCACACGATCTTCCGCCTAATAATTTGATATATCAATTTTCGCTCTATCTGAAATACGCTTCATTAAGCTCCTTCAGGTACAACCTCAGCACTGATGGATCACCCAGCGTCACAGCCACTCCTTCGGGATAAAGATGAACTTTCTCCCATGACGTCATAAGCTCGTCTGTAAACCCTTTATCGAGCTTAAGAGCGTCGCTTATAAGCCCAATCTGCTCGGCAGGCTTTGTCCTGAGACTTCGTCCGAAGAGCTCGGAAATGTAGTACAGCTTAACCTCAGTCTCATCTGCGCCGTCATTTACGCCAATGAACGTCGGTTTGTACCAGCAGTCACATATATCGACTGTGAGGCGTCCTGTGCGCTCTGTGTCGCGGTTTACGCCGAGTTCGTCAGCAGTTCCGGCAAGAGCCTCTGCAAGCTTTTCCTTCGGGACGCTTGTCCTTTCAACACTTAGATAATACTTGAAACTTTTAAACTGCAGGGAGGAATCAAGTTCAATTCCCACCTGCATAAGCGGTGATTCAGTCTTTCTGAGAGCGTCTCCGAGAGCTTTCATGGAACGGATGCATCTGTCCCTTATCTCAGCCGGTACGCCCGAAAACTCCTCTGTTATAAGTTTATCCGCACGTTCCCTTTCAAAGAATCCGCGGAACTGAAGGATCATTCTGTAAGTCGGTTCATCTTCTGTACCGGCTTCGGACAAATCGCAGATCTTCGCTTCATAGTTGTCACAGACACCCTTAAGCCTTTTTTCAAAGATCTCTTTGCGCCATCCTTCATGAACCTCAAAGTCATTCCTTGCAAAATGATAGAGTTTCGTGCCCGAAAGCTTTCCGTTTTTTAACGTAAGCCCGATATATTCAAGCGTGTCATTTCCTTTTTGTCCGTATTTCAGGGCAGATCCGACTGCAAATTCGTGCATTGTTAAGAATTATTCTTCCGCTTTTGTTTCTGCTGCAGCTTCAGCAGTTGTTTCTGCTGCATTTTCTTCTGCTTCAGTTACAGCTTCTGTTGTTGTATCAGCTGCTTCTTCGCCTTCTGCTGCTGTTGTCTCAGCAGAAGCTTCAGTTGTTTCAGCTGTTGTTGTTACTGCAGGAGTTTCCGCAACTGCTTCGCCCGGCTTTGCAAACTTGCAGTCTGCGAGGATAACGTTACAGCTGCCGCCTTCAGGATCAGAAACAGAGATCTTGAGCCATTCGTACTTTGACATATCGATGCTGAACGGTACAGGAACTGTCTTTCTGTTTACTTCCTGCTGCATGATAACTTCGCCGTCACCTTCGATTCTGAAGATAGCCTTTGCGTCATTGTCAGATGTATCCTGGCATGCGATAGTACCGCTCATTACGCCGTACTTCTTGCCGAGATTATAGTCAGCGCTTGCAACATTATCCGAACTCCAGCTGCTGCTTGATGAGAATGTGAACAGGTTTCCTGTCTTGTACTTGTTGCCGATACTGTCTGTAAGCGGTTCGCCGGAATCAACTATTTCAAAACGCTGCTTTGTTGTGCATGTAAGGTCATAGAGATATGTAGGCTTGATTGCTTCGATATCCTTGATCTCCTTTGTGATCTCGTCATCATCAACGATATCATCAGCCTTTCTTAAAAGGTTGAGAGCGTAGATGTAGTTTTCCTCATCGCTGGCTTCCTTTACAGAATCCATGATCATTGTCTTGATGTAGCTTGTAAGATCTGTCTTATCCTTTATGTTATAGTCCTTGGTAGCTGCAGTGATCTGATCAAGAGCACCTGAAAGATCTCCCTTGCTTACGTAGTCTGTAGCCTTGGAGATAGCCATTGCTGTAACTGACTTGCTTTCCATCTTTTCTGCAACTGCTGTAAGTTCTTCTGAGAAGCTGAGATTGTTCTTCTGGCTCTTGATATAGCTTAACGCACCGTAGTAGTCGTTCTTGCCGAGATAATCGTCTACTGTCTTTGTGATCTCGTCCTTGAATGAAGTGATTACCTTGTCCTTCATGATCTGAGCATCTGAGTAGTATCCGTCCTTTTCGATTACCTTGCCGAGATACTCAAGAGCTTCCCTGTATTCATTTTCTTCATAGCACTTCTTTGCGTTTTCGTAGTTTGCCTTTGAAGTCTTGAGTGAGTTGATATCATCAGTGATATCTGTGATGAAAGATGTAACTTCGTTTACCTTGAGAAGTTCAGCAAAATCGATGAGTTTTTCAAGTTCTTCATATGAGATCTCGTTCTTTGCATAGCTGTCGATATATGTGTTGATACGTGTTCTGAGACCTTCTGAAAGCGCATCGAGCTCCTTGTCCTTAAGGTCTTTTGAATCAAAGATATCGAGAGCTGCGTCAAAATCCTTGTTGTCAACCTGTTCAAGGATCTTGTTTACTTCGCCGCATCCTGTAAGGCTGAGTGCAAGGCTGAATGCTACTATTCCTGCTGCTAACTTCTTGTTCTTCATGGTTAGATTTCCTCCGGTTTATTCTTCTTTATATTTTATCAGTAAAACATATTGCTGAGATACAGTGTATCATCGATATCGTTCATGTAAGGTGAGAGCTTCCATCCGCTCTTGTCAAAATGAACTACATACAGTTCATGTCTCTCTGATTCTGAATCGTCCTTGCCTTCGATCTTTGTACGAAGCTTTACCCTGTATGCCTTGTCGATCTCTTCATCTGTGTTTACCATGCTGTAAACTGAGCTGTTCTTTGAGATCTCGTCCTTCTTGGCTTTGTACTTATTGATATAAGTAATCTCCATTTTAGCATTTTTTCCGTACTTGTCTTCCTTGGCTTCCTCAAGAGTGTCGTTCATTTCCTTAACGACTTCTTTCCATGAAGTATCCTCTTCCTTGAGATTCTTCTTCATTTCCTTAATAGAATCCTTCGGAAGCATCGTGTTTATTATCTGGTCCACGTTATTGGAGTTGTATGCCTTTGCAAACTGGTTTACAGGCTTCTTGTAAGCATTTGCTGAAACATAGCCTGTAATACCGATAACTGCGGCAAGAGCTGCTGCAACCGGGATTATTACCTTAAGATTCTTCTTGATAAAGCCCTTCTTCTGAGCCGGAGTTACAGATGTCTGTTCAGCTGTTTCAGCCTTGACTGTTTCCTTTTTCTCTGCCTTGACTTCCGGAGCTTCTTTAACTTCTGCTGCCGGTGTTTCTTTAACTTCCGGTGCTGGTGTTTCCTTAACTTCCGCTGCAGGTTCTGCAGTTTCAGCAGCTTCTTCCTTTATTTCAGGTTCTGTGCTTTCAGCCTGTACCTCTTCTGAAGCTGTCGATGTCTCTGAAACGGCTTCTTCTGCAGTTGCTTCTGATGCGCTGTTTTCAGAATCGCTCTCTTTTGCAAGTGATATCATACTTCCTGAAGTATTTTCACTTATATTATTATCGTCTGCCGGAGTAAGAGCATCGCTGATCTCGTTTTCACATTCGCATACGCTGCCTTCCGGTATCTCACGTCCGCATTTTTCACAAATAGCCATAATATATACCTCCTACTGAATATACTTGTAATAAATATATGCACAACTTAAATTATAACACAATAACCCCTGTATTTTCAACATATTTCTTGCGTCAGCGCAAACTATGGCTGAAATACTGAATTTCGCCCTCCGCGTGCTCCCTGATATGTAGAATTCGACGTTATATCAACCTGTTATTCAGGCCTGTACTGCCGGCTTTCGATAGAGTAAGGCTGCCGTTCGTCAGTAATAACAAAAATATCACCTAAACCACGTAATCTCTGCTATAAACGCAGTTTATATATTGACTTGATGTGCAAAAAATGATAAAATTTTAGTATAGAGATTATTAGCGAGAGGGGACTAATAAACATGATTTTTATTACCGGAGATGTACACGGCGAATACGATCTCCGCAAATTCGGCAAGGACGAGTTTCCTGCGCAGTCCGGGCTCACCCGAAAGGATTACATGATAATCTGCGGTGATTTTGGATTTCTGTGGGATGAATCCCGGACTGAACGCTACTGGCTGAAGTGGCTGGAGCGCAAGCCGTGGACCACGCTGTGGATCGACGGTAATCACGAAAACTACTCACTTCTCGGCCGGTACCGCATAGAAGACTGGAAAGGCGGCAAGATTCAGAAGATCACCGACAGCATCTATCATCTGTGCAGAGGAAGCGTATTCACCATCGATGACAAAAAAATATTTGCGTTCGGCGGTGCGGAAAGCCACGACAAGCAGTTCCGCATACCCGGCGTTTCATACTGGCCTCAGGAGATGCCGTCGCTTCGTGAGATGACACTCGGGGCTGAAAATCTTGAAGAAAACGACTGGAAAGTTGACATCGTTATCTCGCATTCACTTCCGACGTTTATTCTCAAGGAACTGGAAATGACAGATATCTACCAGCCAAACCGGCTGACTGACTATTTTGAAAAAATCAATCACAGCCTTGACTTTGATCTGTGGTTTTCAGGACATTATCACCGTAACATACAGTGTACGCACCGTCACTATATGATATTCGACAGCATAGCAAAGATCACGGGGAACACCTTCGAGATAGTTGAAGGCGAAGATCTTGACTGATGAATTCATTGCACGGCTCCGCATACGACAGAAAAGAGGAACCTATTGATGAAAAAAATTGCGAGCTTCACAGTAAATCACGATACACTTGAAAAAGGTGTTTACATTTCAAGAGTTGACGGCGACGCCGTTACATACGACATTCGAATGAAAAAGCCTAATGCAGGAAGCTTCATTTCACCGAAGTCACTTCATACTATTGAGCATCTTCTTGCAACATATGTCCGCAACTCGGAATACTCCGACCAGATCATCTACGCAGGACCTATGGGCTGCCGCAGCGGTTTCTATCTTATAGTACGCGACAGCGTTTCAAGAGCTGAAGTCCTTGAACTTGTAAAGAAGTCATTCATCTTCATCGCTGACTTTACCGGAACAATTCCTGGTTCATCAAAGGCTGAATGCGGCAACTACCTCGAACACGATCTCGATGCTGCAAAGGCTGACGCTGCGGAATATAACGAAGCACTTAAGAACGTTACTGCAGACGATATGAATTATAAGGACTGAGGATACGCTGATTTATAAATCAGCGTGGGGTACGGGGCGAAGCCCCGCAGCTCCCCCCTTCTGAAATCCGGCGAAGCCGGATTTCAACATTGATCAGTATATAAAAGAATGACCGTATCACTTTAAAACAGCGATACGGTCTTATTTTTTTGTTTGATATGGGGCGAAGCCCCGCAAATCAGATCACATAGTCATTATTATTGTTCGCACGGTCTATAACGTCCTTAACAGTTATGCTGTTAAGATAATCGGTAGTCCTTTTATGCAGCTCCTCCCAGATGAAAAGAGTCATGCACTCACCTGCTCTCGGACATTCGTTGACCTCGTTTTCAAGGCAGCTTACAGGAGCAAGATCCCCCTCAGTGACCTTGAGTATCTCACCGACGGTGCAGTTTTCAGGAGAACGGGCAAGTTTGTAGCCGCCCTGATAGCCTCTGTTCGTCTTGAGTATTCCCGATCTGTTCAGCATAGGAACTATCTGTTCGAGATATTTTTTTGAAATATTCTGTCTTGCGGCAATGTCCTTCAGCGTTACGAAACCGTCATCTGTGTGCATAGCAAGATCTATTACAAGCCTTAGCGCATATCTTCCCTTTGTTGAGATCTTCACATTATCTCCTCCGTTCTCAAACTTTTATCTGATCAGGATAACTGATCAGGAATGATATTATCATTATACCATAGGTTTACTATGTTTTCAATAGCTGTTTTTTCGAGCCTTTTCCGGGAATGCCTCAGAAAAAACATACAAATTTTTTTGGAATAATATAAGATTTTATGGTTCATGTGCAATTATATGTAAAAACCACTGTGCACCTTCACTCTTCTGATATACAGTTTTTAGTGAATTGCTGTATTTCTGCATGGCTATACAGATTTGTCTATATATGAT
>JBGUVZ010000386.1:0-2019 GCA_045220685.1 Oscillospiraceae bacterium
ATTGTTATAGTTGAGCGGATAGAGAACAATGCTCTTTATGCCGTACTCTTCAAGTGATGCGATCCATTCAGGATTTCTTTCGCGTACAACGTTCATATCGCTTTCATTCTGTATGATAAGGCATGTACTGCCTGCGATAGTATCCTTCCACTTGTCTACCACGTCGAAGAAATTGTCGATATTAGTGTTGAAGTAATCGATGATATTTTTATTGTCAAAGGTAGGGGAAGTGGATTCGCACAGCACAGAACATGATCGTGTCTTGTAGTCAGTCAGGAGAATACATACGTTCTCGGCATCGCAAAGAAGTCTGATATCTTCAATAACCTCATCCATGGTATGCTTGAAATCCTTGGTGTCACGAAGCTTGATGCAGGTTTCAAGTACGGATGACGTAACTGCTGCCTCTTTGTCAGACATCTTGCTGACGCTTGCTTCAGGAGTAAGATCCATTGAATAGGTGCAGTAGTGAGTAATGCCGTTAGTATATGCAACCGGCATAATATACATGTCTACCCAGAAAGGATATCTTTCAGGTTGCATGTAAGTATGGAACGGCTTTTTCAGTACAGCGCTGAGATAGCAGGCATTTTCAAAGTTAAGATCCTTAGGAATGTAGTTTTCATAAGGTGAATTCGGTATAAACCTGTTACTGAGCATGGTATCATAGGCAATATTATCACTCTGCTGTACCTCGATTGAGTCAACGTATGCTTTGTTTCCGCATACAAGTCTTATATTGCCGTAGCTGCCGTCCGGATATGAATCGACTGATATGATGCATGTCATT
The DNA here is from genome assembly GCA_045220685.1 of Oscillospiraceae bacterium. Classification (GTDB taxonomy): domain Bacteria; phylum Bacillota; class Clostridia; order Oscillospirales; family Ruminococcaceae; genus HUN007. Next base: position 791 of record JBGUVZ010000386.1, read on the forward strand.
GGTGTAAAGCTGTCTGCGAGCTGCTGTAAATCCATAATAATCCCTCCGAAAAAATCTAAACCAATATTCAGCCGGTAAAATCTGATATGAATCCGGTTGAAATATGTCTTATCAATATATGTTTAATTATAGCATATTCAGTCTGTAAAATCAATTATTTTGTACACTTTGAGTTGATGAATACTTGCACTGATGAAAGATTTAGAGTATAATAAAACTGTTAAAACTTTGTTCGTATCATAAGTCCGGTACTGATACTGCGGAAGTGCTCTGAAGCCGTATCTGCTGTATATTGCAGACAGACCTTAACTTATGAAATCAACCATTTATCAGACTGGAGTGTATATGGAAGAGATACTTGCAAGAAATATGTACAAAGATATTAAAAATATGAACCGTGAACAAATGAAGAGCTTTTTAAAACGCATCTACGAAGATGGTTATAAAAAAGCTCTTGAAGATCATCCGGCTTCATCTTCGGCCCCTGATCTTGAGAAGCTGAGAAACGAAATTTCAGCTATCAGCGGAATAGGGGAGAAGCGCCTTGAAAATATAATGGAGGTTATTAAGCGGAACGTTTAATCGCACGCTTTATGAGTCCTCCTGTTTTTCTGCATATAAATTCGAGCAGTTTCCAGAAATATTTGAATACTATATATCCGATGAAGGAAAGTACTGATATTTCTGCGAAAAGGACAAGATTCATCTTTAATGGTGTCCAGCCTGCTTCCTCGAATTTTGGTTTCATTTGTCCTGCGAACCATTCCTGGAGACAGTAGAGTTCCATTGAGAATAGTCCGAAAAACTTTAAGATCCCGCCGATTACATGTCCGATAATGCATGTGAAACTGTGACGGTCAAGCTCGTTTAAGACCTTTGCTATCAGGAACGGAAGTGAAACTGCTACGAGAAGTGTAGGAAGGAAGCAGTTCGAAGATGGTACCAGTATGTAGTAGGACTTAAAGTTTGCAAGTTCCAGTAAGTAAAATCCCAGTGCGGCTATAAGGAAAACAGGCAGCCATGCCCTTCTTCTGAACGGAAGATCCTTATGTTTTTTCGTAAGGTCTCCAAGAAGCACACCCAGCATGAATACAGGTATACGGTTTAAAAATCCGAAAAGATCGCCTCTTATCTTATCACGAAGGATGAGAATAACAAAGAACCAGGCAAGTATCATGGTCCCTGTCCAGAAATAGCCTCCGGTCTTGCGGAATCCGAGCCAGTAGAGC
>JBGUVZ010000387.1:0-7924 GCA_045220685.1 Oscillospiraceae bacterium
TTTCGGCTGTGAGGACGCCCTTGTAAGACATAACTTCGTGTCCGGAACACACGCACTTTCCGTTGCTCTTTTCGGTATTCTCAGACCGGGAGACAGGATGGTGTCAGTTACCGGCAGTCCGTATGACACTCTTGAAGAGGTTATCGGTATCCGCGGCGAAAGCGGAAACGGTTCACTGAAGGACTTCGGAGTTGAGTACTCACAGGTAGATCTTCTTCCTGACGGCAAGCCTGATATGGACAGCATACTCAAGGCTGTTCAGGGTGCAAAGGTAGCCTACATCCAGCGTTCAAGAGGATATTCACTCAGACCGGCGCTTACAGTAAAGGAGATCGAGCAGATCGCCTGCGGTATCAAGGTGGCAAGTCCTGATACTATCATAATGGTAGATAACTGCTACGGTGAATTCGTTGAAAAGCAGGAGCCTGTCGAAGTTGGTGCTGATCTTATGGCAGGATCCCTCATCAAGAATGCCGGCGGCGCCATTGCCCGTACAGGCGGATACATTGCCGGAAGAAAAGATCTTGTTGAACTCTGCTCATACCGTCTTACCTGTGTGGGAATGGGCAAGGAGGTAGGATGTTCGCTTGATCAGAACCGTGAGATGTTCCTCGGCCTGTTCATGGCTCCTGAAGTGGTTTCGTCAGCAGTCAAGACAGCAATGTTCGCTTCTGAACTTTTCACACGCCTTGGATTTGAATGCTATCCTAAGAAAACAGAGGAACGCGGTGACATTATCACTGTACTCAAGCTCGGAAACGAGGAGCTTCTTACAGCATTCTGCCAGGGTATCCAGAAGGGCTCGCCGGTAGATTCATTCGTTTCACCTGAATCATGGGAGATGCCGGGCTATGAAAGCAAGGTAATAATGGCCGCCGGTACATTTACAATGGGCGCATCCATCGAACTTTCAGCTGACGCTCCGATACGCGATCCTTACGCAGTATGGATGCAGGGCGGTATCACCTATACGAGCGGCAGGATAGGTCTTCTTCTTGCAGCTGAAGAAATGATCGAACGCGGCTTACTTTCTGTTTGACTTTTTATTCCGAAAGTGATATATTAATATATGTATTCATTTATGTATTTCGGGCATATGGAGGGACATGAGAATGTTTCACAAGAAAAGAAAAACAGGTGTTTCTCAGAATACTGAGGAAAACACTCCCGCAGGTTCCGGAAACGTCTCTGAAGACAAAGCATCCGGAAAAACTCATAAAAAGCGCAGGGGAAAAATATTTGCAGTGCTCATTGCAGTTGCACTGGTAGCTTCAGGAGGAGCAATCTGGTATTCCGTAAGCGGTAACCAGGGACTCAGAAAGTCTCAGAAACTCGCGAAAAAGATCGGTGAACCGCTGGAAAAGGCAGTTTCATCAGCAGGAGTTGAACTTACAGGTTCATCTGATTTTGAATATATCAATGAACTGTGTACATTTACTTCACTTACCGAGTCGGGACGTCAGACTCATGTATATAATGTGAGCCTTCCTGAATGGACCATTTACTGCAGCGAAAATTCCTTCGGAAAGCTTGAAAGCGTTACGTACTGTGATTTCCGTGCTCTCAGTTCCAATATAAACGGGGAAAAGAAAAGCTCCGCCATCGATGTTTCACCGATAACTCCGGGAAGTTCATCATCTGAGGTGGATGCCGTTCTTAAAATGAAACCGTACCAGATCGTTTACGCAGGCACCACAACTTCTAAGAAGTACAGGTACTATTATAAGAACAAACAGTCAGGTGCTGTCAAGGCATACATTATAACAGTTATTTTCGGAGAAGACGGCAAGGTAAATTCACCGGCCGTAGTCGAGAGCAGCAATTTCATTCTTGATGTTCTCAGAGTTGAAAGTGATTAGCAAATTGTCATTAAAAAACAGTGATTGTTGATACATTTGTGTACAACATGATTTTAATTTAAATTAATATCAGAAACAGGTTGACAAAATAACTATTTACTGATATGATAGTTTAGGCGAATAATAAAACAAAATTTTTAAGGAGGGTAAAATATGGGAGATACAAAGTTGTGTTATGGCTGTTTTGGCCCGATAGGTGACGAGGACAAGTGCCCGCACTGCGGATATAAACAGCAGTCTCCGTATTCACCGTCATATATTGCTCCGGGAACCATACTCAAAGAAAAATATATGGTAGGTAAAATGCTTGGCCATAACGGAGAAGGAGCAACATATCTTGCATTCGATACCGTACTTTCCTGCAAGGTTATCTTAAAGGAATATATGCCTGATACACTGTGTTCACGTGACAAGGAAACTCAGGCTATTTCAGTAAATTCAAACAGCACAGTGCAGTACAAGTCACTTATGGAGGAGTTTACTGAACTTAACAAGAAGCTTGCCAAGCTTCGCAACATTGATCATATCCAGCAGGTACAGGATATGTTCCACGAAAACAACACTGCCTACGTTGTTTTTGAGTACCTCGAAGGTCAGAACCTTATGCAGTATCTTAAGGAAAACGGCGGCGAACTTTCATGGAGAAGAGTTCAGAAGCTGTTTCCTCCGCTTTTTACATCACTCAGCCAGCTTCATAATGCCGGCATAATCCACAGAGGTATCAGCCCGAACACTATCTTTGTTACAAAGAAGGGCGAGCTTAAGCTTACTGATTTCTGCATCGCAGCAGTAAGAACTAACAAGGAAGAATTAAGCTCAGAACTTTTCAAGGGTTACGCTGCTCCTGAACAGTACTCACCGGCTATCTGGCAGGGTACATGGACAGATGTTTACGGCATTTCATCAGTTCTCTACAGAATCCTTACAGGCTGCATGCCTACTGAGGCTCTTCTCAGAAACGAAGCTGATGATCTCACACCTCCGGCTTCACTCAACGTTGATATTCCAGACAACGTTTCAGACGCTATCATCGGCGGTATGAAAATGGCAGGCGAGGAAAGAATCCAGACTATCAGTGAACTTGAAGCGCTTACTTTCAGACAGTCTGACGACGACATGGAAAAGACTACAGTTAATATAGGAAACATTGCTTCACAGAATGCACGCGAGGCTATCCAGAAACAGCGCAGCCTTGAGGCAGCAGCTGAAAAGACATATGAAAGTGATAACAGTGAGCGTGCAGAACGTTCAGAACGTTATGACCGTTCAGACCGTTACGATGCTCCTCCTCAGCGTGAGCGCATGATCCGTCCTGCTCCGGAACCGGAAGAATTCGAGGATGAATACGCTATAATCGAAAAGGTAAGACCTATAATCTTCGTACTTATCCTTGTTGTTATTGTCGGCGCTATCATACTGTTCTTCGTTAAGCAGATCGGCGTAGTAGGCAAGTCAAAGAACAACGGTCTTGAAGCAAACATTGCTTCAGTTACAACAGAAGCTGAAACAGAACCACCTGTAACAGATGTTCCTGTTGAAGAAAGCAACGGCTTCTACATTCAGGACGTAGTTCCTGCAACTCTTGCTCCTGTAACTGTAGCTGAAACGGTTTCATCACAGACTGGTATGACAGAGTTCACAACAGGCGGCAACGCTGAACAGAATATCCAGATGATCAACTTCATCGGTAAGAACTACGATGACGTTAAGCTCTCATCACTTGTACAGGATCTTAACATCACAGTACAGTATACAGCTGCTGAAGGCAAGCAGAAGGGCGAGATCATCGACCAGAGTATCAAGGAAGGCACATGGATCTCAAGCGGTGTAGACGTTATTCTTACTGTTGTAGGCGACGGTACAGATGCACCTCTTACAACACTTGAATCAGGCGGCACTGTTGTTACAAACAGCAACGTTGTAAAGGGTGTTGTTCCTAACATCAAGACACCTGAAGGTGTAAGCCAGAAGTTAAAGGACTACATTGCACTTCTCGATGCAGCAGGCATTCCATACAAGTGCGTTCCTGTTTCAAATCCTGATGCATACCCAAGCAAGGGCTACGTAGTAAGCGTTGATCCTGGCGTTGGCTCATCAGTAACAGGAATCGTTGAAGTAGTATTCACTCCGGACGGCGAATACAGCTCAACATTCTACTCATCAGGCCAGTAATAAACTTAGAAATTTTGTTATAATATAAAAAAGACCACTCGCATAACGGGTGGTCTTTTCTTTGTATAGATACAGAATGAAAGTAAGCTGCTATGATTTACATGCCTCGCTGGCAGGCTGTTTAAGCCCTTATTCTGCATATTACGGCGCAAATAAAAACACCAGGTACAAAACTGTATCTGGTGTTTTTTAATATGTACCGCCTTGCCGTATTACACAGCATATAAAACCCGCTTATTCAGCAGGTGGGTATCAGCCTGAAGGTTTCGTACTCCCTTCGTCCCAAAATGAGGAGGTCTGCAGTCCGCAGTCAGAGCAAAATTCCCTAAGTAAAAGTGTTGGATTATATGAGCTGTATATAACGTACAAGGCAGAAATTACATTTTTTTCTTTTCAATTAGAATTATATCACAAAAGAATAGGCTTGTCAACCCGATTTTTTATGAATTATTCTTCAGTTTCAGCTTCGTCTTCGTCTTCAAATTCTTCCATGATCCTGTCAAGGAACATCTGACCGATTCTTTCGAACTCTTCATCATCTTCAATAGAAGCGAGGAGTTCTTCGCCGTCAACTTCCTCCATCTTGAGAACGACAAGCTCGTCGCTGCCTTCAAGAATGTCTTCTGGGTTTTCAGCATATGGTACAAGTGCGTAATATGTATTTCCTTCTGCCTCCATGACATCAAGAAGTTCAAAGGTCTGTTCAACGCCCTCTTCATCAACTAATGTATAGAGATCAGGTCCGAATTCTGATATTTCCGGCATGATAATTCTCCCTTCTGCCCGCGGGCCTGTTACTTCCGGTGTGAATAACACCTACCTTTTAATTTTACTACAAAAGAATAGTGTTGTCAATAGTATTCTAAAAAAATCAAAACAAACAAAAAAATAAGAAAAAAATTAAAAAAAGTGTTGACATTCACAGATAAATATGATATTATATAGTCATGGAAAGGAAAAACAAAGTTCAGGCGATAAGAACGGCGTTGGAACTTTCAGACACGGTTTCAGTGATCAGATGTTGATTCCGGCAGTGCTTTTGAAGTAATAGAAAGCTTATGAGAAGCTTAACAAGCAGCTGTGATCCGGAGTTACGGGAAGTGACCGACTGGGACAAGTTTCGGGAAGAACAGGAGGCGGGTCCAATGGAAGTGAATAGTGATGAGTCATCGATGAACGAGTGGTCTTTCGTGGCTCGCGGAAATGGGGTATTTTCCGGGAGCTTAGTCGTAGTCAGAAGTCTTTGCTGAAAGACAGCTTCTCGTAATTAAGTGAGTCGTTAATGGCTGCGGTTGACACTGGTTTCATTTAACCGCAAGCGTTTGTATCACTCGATGGATTCAGACTGAACAAGATATGGACAATTTATGTGATGAGGTTAAATGAACTGGGGATAAGGCCTTTAACGATTTTGGAAGTTATGGCCCGAAAATAAAATTGAAATAGGTGTGACCAATGGAATAAATGGTATTACTACTTCGACCAAAAATAAACTGAAATAGGTGGAACCAATGGACTAATTAGTTATTACTTCGATCAAATATCAAAAAGAAATAGGTGTGTGACCGATGGAATAAATGGTATTACTACTTCGACCAGAATAAACTGAAATAGGTGGAACCAATGGACTAAGAAAATATTACTTCGATCAAATACAAAAAGAAATAGGTGTGTGACCGATGGAATAATGGTATTACTACTTCGACCAGAAATAAACTGAAATAGATATTCCCGTTGGAATTAATTTTCAAATATTTCGATAAATCTATTAAGAAATAGGTGTGACCAATGGAATGATAAGTAACTTTTATGAAACGAAATAAACTGTAAAGGGTGTTTCCAATGTAAAAATTACTTTTAAGCGCGAGTAGGCGGCCCCTTGCAAAAGGGGAGTTTATATAGATTTTCCAGAAAGAGAGTGATGTGTATGGTTTTTAAGTACTTCACTGTCAGGAGAATGATCAGACTTGAGAAAGGATGAGTCCGCCAGAAATTCAAAGCTTAACATGAACGGATATGTCCGGACAAATGGATCCGTACATTACACTTAAAAGTTCAGGTGAAAATATGAATTTACAATTGAATAACAAATAAGAGAGACCCGGTGGAATGATCCAGGGTCTCTTTGTTTTGTATAGTGAATCTAAGAAAACGCTGATTAATTAATCAGCGTGGGTGGCGGAGCCCCGCAATCTCCATTCCCCAGCAATCCGGCGAAGCCGGATTGCTATTTCACATTAGGATAAAAAAGTCCGCAGCGATTTTCATCTGATTATCGCTGCGGACATTATTTGTTTAAGCAAAATTATCAGTCAAGGAAGTCCTTTACCTTCTTGCTTCTGCTTGGATGACGAAGCTTTCTTAAGGCCTTTGCTTCGATCTGTCTGATACGTTCTCTTGTTACTTCGAATTCCTTGCCTACTTCTTCAAGTGTGCGTGAACGTCCGTCTTCAAGGCCGAAACGAAGTCTTAATACCTTTGCCTCACGGTCTGTGAGAGTGTTGAGGACTTCATTGAGCTGTTCCTTGAGAAGTACAAGGGAAGCAGCTTCAGCCGGTGCAGGAGCGTCGTCATCAGGGATAAAGTCACCAAGGTGGCTGTCTTCCTCTTCACCGATAGGTGTTTCGAGAGAAACAGGATCCTGCGCTATACGCATGATCTCACGTACCTTTTCAACTGGCATTTCGAGTTTTTCAGCAATTTCCTCAGCCGTCGGATCGTGTCCGTTTTCGTGAAGAAGCTGGCTTGAGATCTTCTTAACCTTTGTGATAGTTTCAACCATGTGAACAGGAATTCTGATAGTTCTTGCCTGGTCAGCGATAGCTCTTGTGATAGCCTGTCTGATCCACCATGTAGCGTATGTTGAGAACTTGAAGCCCTTGGTGTGGTCGAATTTTTCAACTGCCTTTATAAGACCTAAGTTGCCTTCCTGGATGAGATCAAGGAACTGCATTCCGCGTCCGCCGTAGCGCTTTGCTATACTTACAACAAGACGAAGGTTTGCTTCAGAAAGACGCTTTCTTGCGTAAGGATCGCCCTTAGCCATTCTTTCTGCGAGTTCGATCTCTTCTTCTGCTGAAAGAAGCGGAACACGGCCTATCTCCTTGAGGTAGATCTTAACCGGGTCATCAATTGCGATACCTTCGGTTGAAAGTGCCATTTCAAGGTCATCGTTCAGTCCTGAGTCAAGTCCGATCTTCAGATCTGTGTCAGGAGAAAAGTCCTCGACAATTTCAATGTTGAGGTTGGCACATGTTTCATAAAAAGAATCCATCTGATCGACATCGAAGTCAGTCTCCTCGAGAACATCAGTAATTTCTTTGGTCGTGAGTTTACCTGTAGCTTTACCCTGTTCAAGTAAGCTTTCAATTGTCTTTTTTTCACTTGCCATAAAAAGTTCCTCCTGTTATTTATATTTATCTGTGTATCATCAGGGAACGAAGATCATCGTCTGAGATCTCCGAATCCTTTGCGAACACAGAGTTTCTGTCAAATTTTTTTAAAGAATCCACGCAGTCATTAAAAGTGGTTTCGTTTATGGTGATTTCGCGGTTACGCGCTGCCATTCCGCTTATTCTGCCCATTTCAGCGTCGCTGAAGGACTCGGATAAAAGGGAAAGCGAAAACTCAGATGAATTCCTGACTGCATCTGCCACTGCGATATAAACCCGCCTGTTAAACTCTGTTACGAATTCCTCAGGTTTTATCTTAGCGGTTATATCATCAAGCATGTCAGGGTTCTTCATAAGGTAGAGAATTATGAATTCTTCAGTTCTGCTCTGTTTTGAGAATTTTGAAGCCTCCGGATTTATCTCATCCGTTTTTGTGAGGCTGCGTTTTGTAGATTCCCATTCCAGCTTCTGTTTAATATTCTTCTTAGCCTTAACAGCGTG
>JBGUVZ010000388.1:0-14231 GCA_045220685.1 Oscillospiraceae bacterium
TTTTTATGGAGCACACCAGCCGTCTTTATGTCCTGACCTGCAAGTTCAGGCTTTGAACGGTCACCGATGACCGGACCGATAACTGCACATGCACCGTCTTCAGCAAGAAGATCAGCGACTCTGTGTGCCTCAGTCGCATGTATAAGAACAGTGTCAAGTCCGTACTGCTTCGAGATGCGCACTGCCGTGAGAATGTCATCAGCACGGTGACAGTGGAAATGTGCCTTTATCTCACCTTTCAGAAGCGGCACCGTAGCATCAAGCTTGGCGTCGAATTCCGGAAGATCGTTGTCCTTTTTGTTCTTTTCGTAAGCCTTGATATCATCGAGATATTTTTTCGCCTTGACCAGATGCTCCCTTATAAGTCCGGCTGTTGCCATTCTCGTTACAGGAGTTTCGTCACGGTCATTGTACGCAGTCTTCGGATTTTCGCCGAGAGCAAACTTCATGCCTGCGTTTTTTATCATCATTTTTTCGATACGTCTGCCGTTTGTCTTGAGTGCACAAATAACACCGCCGATGGCATTCGCACTTCCCGGAGAGCTAAGAACCGTCGTTACGCCGGCCTCCCTTGCCTCCTCAAAACAATAGTCAAAAGGATTGATACCGTCTGCTGCCAGAAGATTAGGTGTTACAGGATCGGTCTCCTCGTTGCAGTCGTCAGCCTCAAAACCAAGTGCGTTTCCGACTATTCCGAGATGAGTATGTGCATCGATGAATCCCGGTATGAGAAGCCTTCCGCCTGCATCAATATCAGAAGAAGTAACATTCTTTTTTCCGGAACCCGTACCGGTTATCTTACCGTTCTTAATGCTGACCCATCCGTTTTCGATAACGGTGCCCTGCTTATCCATGGTGCAGATCTTTGCGTTGTATATTATCAGTGGTATCACCTTATTTCTTTCCGACGATGCTTATTATCTCATCGCAGATAAGCTCAGGAGTCCTGTCTGCATTCACCGTCAGTGTAGAGTTTTTCAGATAAATATCATGTCTCTTGTCAAAAATATCATGAAGCTGATCCTTGGTGTTGTTTGCCACCAGCGGGCGGTGTGAATCGTCCTTTATTCTGCCGTAGCACACTTCAAAAGGAATGTCGAGGAAGAAAACAGTTCCGTTTTCCCTTGCAATGCGAGCACTGTTGTCATTAATAATAGTACCGCCGCCGCAGGCAACTACTGAATTTTCAGCAGACAGATCCTTTACAGCTTTTGCTTCCTGTTCTCTGAAATAGCTTTCACCCTTTGAAGCGAAGATCTCAGGAATGGACATCTTTTCAGTTTCTTCGATGTAGTCGTCAAGATCAGTGAACTTAAGACCTGTTTTCTGTGCGAGAAGCTTTCCTATAGTGGATTTTCCGCATCCCATAAAACCGCAGAGATAGATCGTCATTTGAAGTCCCCCGCAATTATTTCATTGGTCTTGTCAATAATCTCCTGTACCTGTGCGTCAGTATAGCTTGATCCGTTCCAGATCTCATGTGCCTTGACTGCCTGGTAAACGAGCATTGCAGTACCGTTTACAGCTGTCTTGCCGAATGATTCAGCGATCTGGAGAAGCTTTGTCTTTATCGGGTTGTAGATAGCGTCAAACACGCCGCCGCATCTGCCGATAAGTTCTGTTGCAACAGGGCATGCATCTGTCTTAGGATACATTCCTACCGGAGTAGCGTTTACGATAAGATCGAAAGATCCTGTGATCGTATCGATCAGTTTTACATGAATCTTAGTGTCAGGTGCGAGAAAGTGGATCTCATCTGTAAGAGCAGCCGCAGCCTGTGCAGCTTCAGGGATTATACCGATAGTGAGTTCGGCACCGTGAAGAGCAGCTTCGATCGCCATCATTCTTCCGACACCGCCGCATCCGGCAAGAAGAACCTTTCCGGAAAGATTGAGTTTCTTTGCTTCTACTGAAAGCAGGAATCCGTCACAGTCAGTGTTGTAACCGATGGACTTTCCGTTTTTATTGTAAACACAGTTTACGGAATTGTAGCGCTTTGCTGAAGCGTCGAGTTCATCAACGTAAGGAATGATGTCTCTTTTATACGGAATAGTAATGTTAAAGCCGTTGAGCTTCTTTAAGTCATCCATTCTGTTTTTAAAATCTTCAGCAGGAATGTCGGTACAGTCATATGTCGCTTCGATACCGCTTATCTTGAAAAGCTCATCGTGGATGAAAGGTGACATCGAATGTCCGAGAGGATGGCCTATTAATGTGTATTTCTGCATCTTAAACAATCCTTTCAATTTTATTTTATATTAACTGCAGGAACATGAGGGTCATGAACACAAACCCGTCGTGCTCCGCCCTGCGTTCCCGGTGATCTGTTCAGTTATCAGAACTCAGCGTTTTCAATAGCTTCTGCTGTGTCGCCGTTGAATGCTGTTACGTCTGTAAGTGTCTTCTTTACAAGGCCTGTAAGTGTCTTGCCAGGTCCGAGTTCAATGTACTTGTCAAAGCCTGCTTCCTTGATCGCAGCAAGTTCATCAGTGAAAAGAACAGGTGAGATAACATGCTTTGCAAGAAGTGAAGGCATATCAGAGAAATCAGTAAGTTCCGCACCGAGAAGGTTTGAGAAGAACTTAACTGAAGGAGCGTTAAACTTGATATCCTTTATTTTCTCATAGAATTCCTCGCTTGCAGGCTTCATGATCTCGGAATGGAAAGCAGATTCAGTCTTGAGTACTGCTACTCTTGCCTTGAGTTCACTGAACTTTTCGCAGGCTTTGTCAACTGCAGCACTTTCACCGGCAATTACAGTCTGTGCAGGTGAGTTGTAATTTACAGGAACAACATATCCGTCAACTGATTCGCATACTTCACGTACCTGATCAGCTGTGAGCTTGAGGATAGCTGCCATTTTTCCGTCTGTTGTTGAAGCTACCTTGTCGAAAGCCTCTGCACGTGCCTTTATTACTCTGAACCCGTCTTCGAGTGAAAGCATGCCTGAAGCTACGAAAGCAGCGTATTCACCGAGTGAATGACCTGCAACGGCGTCAAACTTAAGACCGTTCTTCTTTGCTGCCTCAAAGCACATAAGTTCCATAGCCATGATAGCAGGCTGTGCGTATACAGTTCTTGAAAGTTCAGTAAAGCTTTCGTCGAAGCATACCTTTTCAAGATCGTAGCCGAGGATCTCTGATCCGGTCTTCATTATAGCAGCAGCTTCAGGATATTTTTCGAAAATATCCTTACCCATTCCTGCGTACTGTGCACCCTGGCCTGCAAATAGAATTATGTTCATAAATGATTGTCCTTCCTTATAGTTATATTGCACTATTTTCAATATGCTCTGTACATCAAATTTTACAGAACTTTTAAACTTGATCTGATTTAACAGCATTGCATTACTGTCCGGTTGCAAATTTTTCAAAAATAGTATAAAATAGAGGTTGAGTAGTGCTTACTCATGGAATAAATTTGCAAGGATCTGTTAATATCAGACCACATTATTTATCATAACACAAAACTATTAATAATACAATCTATATACAGGGGGAAATTTTGTTGCAGGGAATAAAAATTTCAGGCATTGCTTCATATGTCCCGGAGACCGTCATTGAAAACAATGATTTCACATCATTCATCGAAACAAACGACGAATGGATAACAACACGTACAGGAATAAAAACAAGACACTGTGCGATGAATATGCCTACATGGAAAATGGGCAGCAATGCTGCAGAAAAAGCCATCGCCGTCTCAGGCATCTCCCGTGATGAGATAGATCTCATCATCTGCACAACAGTCACACCGGACACACTTATACCTTCAACAGCATGTCTCATTCAGAAAGAACTCGGAATGGAAGGCTGCATGGCGTTCGATATAAACTGCGCATGTTCCGGCTTTGTTTACGCTGTGGATATGGCTCAGAAATATATAGCAGCAGGTTCTGCAGGAAACGTTCTCGTAGTGAGTGCAGAGACACTTTCAAAAGTAGTTGACTACACAGACAGATCATCATGCATTCTTTTCGGCGACGGATCCGCAGCCGCAGTGATCTCACCTTCTGACACAAGCTACAGCAGTTTTCTCGGTGCTGACGGCAGAGGCTCAGGTTATCTTAAGGCTTCAAGTGTTCATCCGGTAACACATCCGCTTTTTGCAGCAAAAGGCATTGAACCGGAAACCGACGAAAACGACCACGGCCAGCTTTTCCAGGACGGAAAGGAAGTTTACAAATTTGCTGTGGCAACAATGCCGATGATAATCGAAAAGGTTATAGAAAAAGCAGGACTTACCGTAAATGACATAGACCGTATCGTCCCACACCAGGCAAACATCCGAATTATTCAGACAGCTGCCTCTAAGCTGGGACTTCCGATGGAGAAATTCTTTATAAACATCGAAAAATACGGCAACACATCAAGTGCAAGCATACCGATAGCACTCACAGAAGCTATCGATAACGGCATAATAAAAAGAGGCGATAAGATCGTACTCGCAGGTTTCGGCGCAGGACTCACCTACGGTGCAGTCTGTCTGGAATACTGATAATTAAACAAAATCACAAGGAAAAACGGAGGATCAGACAATGGCACGTACAGCAATTATCACAGGAGCAGCTCAGGGTATCGGCGCTGCGATCGCAAGAAGACTCGCTAAGGACGGCATCAACATCGCCGTAAACTGTATCAATCAGGAACAGGTAGACACACAGGGAAATCAGCTCGCAGAAGAACTCCGCAGCTACGGTGTTGAAGCTGAATGCTTCATCGCAGACGTATCTGACTACGATCAGTGCGGCAAAATGGTTGACGCTGTAAAAGAACGTTTCGGCACTATCGACTGCCTCGTAAACAACGCAGGTATCACACGCGACGGACTTCTCGTAAGAATGTCTGAAGAAAACTACGACAGCGTTATCGCAGTAAACCAGAAGAGTGTTTACAATATGATGAAGCACGTAAGTGCTGTAATGATCAAGCAGAAGGGCGGCAGAGTAGTAAGCCTTTCATCAGTAGCAGGCGTACACGGCAACCCTGGCCAGTTCAACTATTCAGCTTCAAAGGCTGCTATAATCGGTATGACAATGTCAGCTGCCAAGGAACTCGGTTCAAGAAACATCAACGTAAACGCAGTAGCTCCTGGATTTATCGAAACACCGATGACTGACAAGCTCACTGACGAACAGAAGAAGGGCATCCTCAGTGCTGTTGCTATGAGAAGATACGGTAAGGCTGAAGAAGTAGCAAACGTTGTTGCTTTCCTTCTTTCAGACGACGCTTCCTACGTAACAGGACAGGTAATCGAGATCTCAGGCGGACTTTCAATGTAAAACGCCGTTTTCCGGTTCTTATATTTCCATATAAAAGTGAACGAAAAACAGATCGCTTAAGTTCACCCAAATCAAATCAATATATTAAGGAGATGTAATTTTGAGGCGAGTAGTAATTACAGGAATGGGTACAGTAAACTCACTCGGAAAAAATAAAGATGAGTTCTGGGACAGTATCTCGCAGGGCAAACTCGGATTTTCATATGTTGACAAATTCGATGTTTCAGATTTTGATGTAAAAATCGTAAGTCAGGTAAAGGATTTTGAACCTGATGAATGTATAGACAAGAAAGAACAGCGCCGTACAGACCGCTTCACACAGTTTGCAGTTACAGCAGCTATGGAAGCTATGCGTGACTGCGGTTCTGACCTTAAGGATCTTGATCCGTACAGAGTTGGTGTTATCATCGGCTGCGGTATCGGCGGTCTTGAACTTACAACACAGGAACACGCCAAGTACCTTGAAAAAGGTCCTGGCAAGATCTCAGTATTCTACGTTCCTATGATGATCGGCAACATGGCAGCAGGAACTATCGCCATGAAAACAGGTTTCAAAGGCGACAACTTCGCCACAGTAACAGCCTGTGCATCATCAACACACGCAATCGGCGAAGCTTTCAGAAAGATCAAGGACGGATACATCGACGCAGCTCTCTGCGGCGGTACTGAAAGCTGTATCACAAAATTCGCACTCGGCGGATTCAATAACATGAAGGCTCTTTCAAGATCAACAGACCTCGAAAGATGCTCAATTCCGTTTGACAAGGAAAGAAACGGCTTCGTCCTCGGCGAAGGAAGTGCCGTACTCGTACTTGAAGAATATGAACACGCTGTCGCAAGAGGCGCAAAGATCTACGCTGAAATAGCTGGATACGGCGCAACAGGCGACGCTTATCACATGACATCACCTTCACCTGAAGGCGATGCAGCTGCCCGCGCTATGGTAGACGCATACACAGAGGCAGGTCTCAAGGCTGAAGACGTTGTATATGTAAACGCACACGGCACATCAACAGGTCTTAACGACAAGTATGAAACAACAGCAATAAAGAAGGCTTTCGGCGCACATGCTGCAAACCTTAAGATAAATTCAACAAAGTCAATGCTCGGTCACCTTCTCGGTGCCGCAGGCGCAGTTGAAGCAGTTGCCACTGCCCTCCAGATGAAGAACGGGCTCATACACCAGACAGTAGGCTACAAGGTACCTGATGAGGAATGTGATCTTTTCTACTGTACTGAAGGCAACATCAAGACTGAAATAAAGGCTGCCATCTCAAATTCACTCGGATTCGGCGGTCACAACGCTACACTTTGCTTCAAGTCAGTAAAATAATTGTTGGAGGACGTCAAACGTTATGGCAGATAACAGAATTTGCAGTCTCACATTCGCTGAGATCAAAGAACTTGCGGAACTCGTTTCCGAAAAAAAGCTTGGTAAAATAGAAATCAAAAACGGTGAGAGCTCAATCGTCATCGAAGACAGAAAGCTTCCTCCGATGCCTCCGGTACCTCCTGTGATGCCGGCAGTACCGTCAGGTGTAATGGCTCCTCCGGCAGCTGTTCAGGCTCCGGCAGTACAGAACCAGGAACCAGCCAAAGCCCAGCCGGCTGAAGAAACTGTAAAAGGCAACGTTGTCAAGGCTCCGATCGTAGGTACATTCTACGCTTCACCTTCACCTGAAAAGCCTGCATTCGTTAAAGTCGGCGACCACGTAAACAAGGGTGACGTTATTTTCATAGTTGAATCAATGAAGCTCATGAACGAGATCCAGAGCGAATTTGAAGGAACTGTTGAAAAGATACTCGTTGACAATGCATCTGCTGTCGAATACGACCAGCCGATCATGATCATAAAATAAAAAGGGGATATAAATATGAGCATACTTATGGATCAGGAACAGATCAAGGGCGTAATCCCTCACAGAGATCCGTTCCTCCTTATAGACGAAATAGTTGAAATGGAACCTGGCAAAAGAGTCGTAGCAAAGAAATACATCAAGGCTGATGACTTCTGGTTCCGCGGTCATTTTCCTGAAAAGCCTGTAGTACCGGGCGTTCTCATCATCGAGATGCTTGCACAGGCAGGTGCCGTTTCAATGCTCTCACTCGACGAGCACAAGGGCAAGATAGGCTTCCTCGGCGGCGTTGACAAGGCAAAGTTCAGAAGAATGGTAGTGCCGGGTGACGTTCTCACACTCGAAGTTGAGATCATCAAGATCAAGGGACCTGTAGGCGTAGGAAAAGCCGTTGCTCACGTTGACGGTGAAAAGGCCGTAACAGCCGAGATCTCCTTTGTTTTAAAATAATTAATAAATGGAGCATAGCAGAATGTTCAGAAAAATATTAATAGCCAACCGCGGCGAGATCGCGGTCAGGATCATCAGGGCGTGCCGTGAACTCGGTATCCGCACAGTTGCAGTTTATTCAACAGCTGACAAAAGCTCGCTGCACGCACAGATAGCAGACGAGGCTGTATGCATTGGTCCTGCTGATTCATCAAAGAGCTATCTCAACATAGAAGCCATTATTTCAGCATGCATGATCACAGGTGCCGATGCCGTTCATCCGGGTTTCGGTTTCCTTTCTGAAAACTCAAAGTTTGCAAGAATATGTGAAAAGTGCGGCATCACATTCATCGGTCCTTCACCTGAATCCATCGACATGCTCGGTGACAAGGCAAATGCCAAGAAGACAATGGAAGATGCAGGTGTTCCGGTCATCCCAGGCTCAAAGGGTGAAATAAAGACACTTGACGAAGCACGTGAACTTGCTGAAAAGATCGGCTATCCTGTACTTATAAAGGCAGCCGCAGGCGGCGGCGGACGCGGCATCAGAGTCGTAAACAGTTCTGACGAGCTTGAAGCACAGATAACTGCAGCAAAGCAGGAATCACTTAACTTCTTCAGTGACGACGCGGTATATCTTGAAAAGTTCATTGAACGCCCTCGCCACGTTGAAATACAGATCGTTGCTGACAAGGCAGGCCACGTTGTACACCTCGGCGAACGTGACTGCTCTCTCCAGAGAAGACATCAGAAGGTCATCGAAGAGAGCCCGAGCCCTGTTATGACGGAAGAACTCCGTGAAAAGATGGGCAAGGCTGCAGTTACAGCTGCAAAGGTAAGCAACTACTACAACGTTGGTACAATAGAATTTCTTGTGGACAAGAATGGTGACTTCTATTTCATGGAAATGAACACAAGAATTCAGGTTGAGCACCCGATAACTGAATTTGTTACAGGTGTTGACCTTGTTAAGACACAGATAAGAATAGCAGCCGGTGAAGATCTCGGCTTCACTCAGGACGACATAAAACTCAGAGGACACGCCATCGAATGCCGTATCAATGCTGAGTGCCCTGAGAAGAATTTCAGACCTTGTCCGGGTGTCATAACAGCGCTCTACACACCGGGCGGCCCTGGCGTAAGAGTAGACAGTGCTGTTTACCAGGGTTATGCGATCACTCCTTACTATGATTCCATGATCTCAAAGCTTATCGTTTACGGAAACACACGTGATGAAGCTATAAAGAAAATGTCATGGGCACTTTCCGAGTTCATAGTAGGCGGTATAGATACAAACATCGAGTTCCAGCTTGATCTCATCAGAAATGAGACTTTCGGCAGCGGAGCCTACGATGTTGGATTTATAGAAAAATTTCTTGAACAGAGATAATGCAAGCGAAGACTTGTAAAAAGGAGCCATAAAAGATGTTTGAAGATATCTTTCAAGTCGTAAAGACCAGATTTAACGGCGGTAACAGAGAAAAGGAACAGGATGTCGTATCAGACACGACCATACCTGAAAACATCATTTTCAAGTGCCCGAGATGCAGGACCACTCTTTTTGAGGACGACTACATCAGAAACAACAAAGTTTGTCCTTCATGCAATTACCACGGAAGGCTTTCTGCAAGAGAAAGGATAAAGATCACAGCTGACAAGAATTCATTCGTTGAATTCGACAAGGACATGATAAGCAAAAACCCTATAGAATTTCCGGGTTACGAAAAAAAGCAGGAGGCTCTTCGTTCACAGACAGGGTTAAGCGACGCGGTCATCACAGGTGAATGCCGTATCAGAAAGATACGCGTAGTTATAGCAGTAATGGATGCATCCTACATGATGGCTTCAATGGGAAGCGTTGTAGGTGAAAAAATCACACGCGCCATCGAGTACGCAACGGAAAACAAGCTTCCGTTCATCGCTTTCACAGCATCAGGCGGTGCAAGAATGCAGGAAGGCATGGTATCACTCATGCAGATGGCAAAGACATCAGGCGCTGTTGCAAGACACGGCGATGCAGGCCAGCTCTACATCACTGTCCTCACTGATCCTACCACAGGCGGTGTTACAGCTTCATTTGCCTCCCTCGGAGACATTATCATTGCAGAACCAAAGGTACTTGTAGGATTCGCCGGAAGACGTGTTATCGAAGGTACTATCAAGCAGAGACTTCCTGACGATTTCCAGCTTGCTGAATTCCAGCTTGAAAAGGGATTCGTTGACATGATTGCTGAGAGAAAGAAAATGAGAAGCGTGCTTTCTCACCTTATGATCCTCAACAATTACCGTCCTGAAGAGATATAAAGCAAAGCGGAGGACTTAAAGAGATCATGAACGACACCGAGAATACACTTACACCGTGGGAACGTCTCCAGCTTATAAGACTTAAGGAACGTCCTACAATAAATGATTACATCCCGCATATTTTTGACGAGTTCTACGAGCTCCACGGCGACCGCTGCTACGGTGATGACGCTGCAGTACTCTGCGGACTTGCCATGCTTGAGGGAAAGCCTGTGACTGTTATTTCACACGTCAAGGGAAGAAACCTCAATGAAAACAAGAAAGTAAACTTCGCCATGCCTCATCCGGAAGGCTACAGAAAGGCTCTGAGACTCGCAAAACAGGCTGAGAAATTCGGCAGACCTGTTATATGTTTCATAGACACACCGGGCGCATTCTGCGGCATAGAAGCCGAGGAACGCGGACAGGGTGAAGCAATTGCAAAAAGCATATGTGAATTCATGGAACTGAAGACTCCTGTTATTTCAGTAGTCCTCGGTGAAGGCGGAAGCGGCGGTGCCCTTGCCTTCGGCGTATGCGATGAACTTGCCATGCTTTCAAATGCGATCTATTCAGTTATCTCGCCGCGAGGCTTTGCAAGCATTCTCTGGAAGGATGCTACAAGGGAAAAAGACGCCTGTAACATGATGAAGATCACGGCTGAGGATATGCTCAGACTTGGGGTCGCAGAGCACATAATTGACGAGCCTCTTGGCGGCGCTCACATCGACTTGTGCAAAACTGCTGAAAACATCAAAGAATATTTGTTAAATGTTATAGCAGAAAAATCCCAAAAAAGTATTGACGTTTTACTGAATGAACGATATACTAAGTTTAGAAAAATCGGCGAGTTCGAAATAAGACAAAAAGAAGAACTCCTCGGTAATGAATAAAAGCTTATTTTGGTGATTAACGCCATTATAATAAAAACACTAAAAAACACATACGGAGGACACAATAATGGTTTTTGACAAACTTAAGGAAATTATTGCAGACCAGTTAGATGCTGACGCAGAATCAATCACAATGGAATCTTCTATCACAGATGATCTCCATGCAGATTCACTCGACGTTGTTGATCTCATCATGACTATCGAAAGCGAATTTGACATCGAATTCCCTGACAGTGATGTTGAAGCTATCAAGACTGTAGGCGACATCGTAAACTACATCGAAGCTAACGCAGCAGAATAAAAAAATGTTCACCCGACATAAAAGTCGGGTGATATTGATTTTTAAACGGGGGCAGGTCCGCAAAGCAATGAAAGGATCTTCAATGAAGAAAGTAGAAGAAAAAGCATTGATCTTCAGTACTTTCACTTCTGTACTTTTGTCATTCGCTGTTGTAATCGGCGCTGTTGCTCTGATCACAGTGAGAACAAAGCAGAATCGTGACTACGATGAAAAGTGGAAAGATTATGATGAATGCGGTGTATAAAAATAAAAAACAGTGAAAGCCGAAAAAACTGACTTTCACTGTTTTATTTTTATAAGCCATATTTTATAATCAAAAAAGTTCACATACTCCGCAAAGGAAATATGTGAACTTGCTTTTTATCTTCCGCGCTTTGTATTTCTGCGCTTTCCGTCCATATTCTTTTTAAGGTCGCTCATTTTTTCCTCACTGCTCTGCTTGAAACGTGAGAGCATATCTTCAAATGAGCTGTTGCCGCTCTCCTGTGGTCTTGCTGACTGCGGGCGGAACTGAGGCGGCTGTGACGGACCTCCGTCCTGAGGAGCACTGCCTTCTCTGTTTTCCCTGTTATCTCTGTAACCGCGCTGAGGACCTCTGTTTTCACCGTTTCTCTGGAAACCGTTTCTGTCGTTTCTCTGGCCCTGAGGTCTTGGTGATCTCGGAGCTGAATCGTCAGACGACGCTTTCTTTATTGAAAGACTCATCTTGCCGTTTTCGTCAGTGCTAAGGACCTTTACCTTTACTTCCTGACCTTCTGTAAGATGATCTCTTATCTCTTTTACAAAAGTATTTGCGACCTCAGATATGTGTACCATACCTACATATACCTTACCGTCATGGTTTATCTCAACAAAAGCACCGTATGCTGCAATGTTGCGAACTTTGCCGTCATAGATCTTTCCTGTTTCAAGCGACATATAAAAAAATTATCCTCCTGGTTAGTTTCTCGATGTATCATAAAATCTGATCTCGTTCGGATAAGCGTAGTTCATATTTTCAATAGCCAGCTTTTCCTTGTAGCTGTTTATATCATCAGCATTGAACAAACGCTGATATTCCTCGTTCTGGCTTCTCATTTCTTCCGTTTTCATTTCAAGTTCATGAAGCTCTTCACGCTTTTCCGCAAGAGTAGCCTGAGTTGAGATAATGGAACCGGCACACGCAAGACCCGTTATGATCATGATTGCCACAGTAACGTCTCTAAGAACATCTTTTTCTTCTTTTTTCTTCTTTTTAGCCATGTGACATCACGCTCCTTTACGATGATCTGTTAATTAATGATTTATAGCCACACGTAAAAAATCAGTTTTTCTTTTACTATAATATCTTATTATACTACAAATCTTTCTGTCATTCAAGGGTTTTGCGAATATTTTCTGTTACTCGCTGTACACGATTCTTGCTATATCAACAGTCTGCTTTGCATCACGTGAATAGAAATCCGCTCCTATCTTTTCGGCGAATTCAGGAGTGAGCACGGCACCGCCCACAACGACTTTGATATCAGGTCTGCGTTCCTTAACAAGTTTTATGGTCTCTTCCATTGATTTCAGCGTCGTTGTCATGAGCGCTGAAAGACCTACAAGCTTTACGTCTTCCGGTGCTGCAGCCTCGGCAACTGCTTCATATTCAACGTCACGGCCGAGGTCAATGACTTCGTAGCCGTAGTTTTCAAGCAGTACCTTTACAATGTTCTTGCCTATGTCGTGGATGTCTCCCTTTACGGTAGCAAGAACGACCTTTCCCTTTGACACCTTTTCGCTGTCCGCAGGCATCTTCGACTTGATCACCTCAAAAGCCGCCTGTGCAACTCCGGCTGAAAGGATCAGCTGCGGAAGGAAGATAGCTCCCTTTTCAAAATCCGCTCCCGCCTTGTCAAGAGCAGGAATGAGGACTTCATCTATGATCTTCATGGCGTCAGTTGTTTCAAGGAGCTTTTCAGTGATACGTGCACCGTCCTGCTTAAGACCGCTCTGGACCGCATACATAAGTCCCTCCGGTGTTGCCTCCAGTGCATTTGACGGAGGAGGTGCCGCCTGCGGAGATGCTGTGTTGTATGCCGCAATGTATTCACGTGAATCCTTGTCTATGTTGGCAAGTACCTTGTATGCACGTACTGCGCCAGCAATGACCGCAATATTCGGATTGATGATAGGAAGATCCAGTCCGTTTGCAAGACAAATCTGAAGGAATGAGCTTGTGATGAGCTCACGGTTCGGCAGTCCGAAGGATATGTTGGAAACACCGAGTGCTGTTTTCAGTCCGAGTTCGTGCTTTACCCTGTGTACGGAGTTTATTGTAACCATTGCGGCCGCCTGTTCAGTTGAAGCCGTCATTGTAAGACAGTCGATGAAAACATCACGCTTTGGTATTCCGATGGCTGTGGCTCTGTCGAGGATCCTCTGCGCTATCGCAAAACGCTCCTCCACCGTCGGAGGAATACCGTTCTTGTCCAGTGTAAGTCCCAGTACGCATGCACCGTATTTCTTAACGATAGGAAGGATCTTCTGAAGGGATTCCTCTTCACCGTTTACCGAGTTTACTATCGGCTTTCCGTTGTAGACTCTCAGTGCTGCCTCAAGTACCTCAGGAATAGTGGAATCCACCTGAAGCGGAAGATCAGTTACACCCTGAAGAGCCTTGACGGTACGCACCATCATTGCCTTTTCATCTATGTCAGGAAGACCAACGTTTACGTCAAGAATGTCAGCACCGGCATTCACCTGTTCGATTGCCTGACCGAGAATGTAGTTGATGTCGTTGTTCACAAGAGCTTCCTTGAAACGCTTCTTTCCCGTCGGATTGATTCTTTCACCGATTATTCTCGGCTGATCGATAACAACAGTTCTTGAAGCGGAGCATATTGCTGTCGGGATCTCAGAACCGCCTGTGACTTCTTCCTTACGCGGAACGAATTTCTTTCCTGCAAGCACCTTTTTAAGTTCTGCTATATATGCCGGAGAGGTTCCGCAGCAGCCGCCGAGGATCTTTACACCGAGATCAGCAAACTTAACGACGGTTTCAGCGAAATCTTCAGCGTTTACATTGTAGCGGCCGGTTACCGGATCAGGAAGTCCGGCATTTGCCTTTGCTATAAGAGGAATATGTGTCCAGTGTGATATCTCCTCAACGATTGGAATAAGTTCGGCAGGTCCGAGAGAACAGTTTACACCGATGGCATCGGCAC
>JBGUVZ010000389.1:0-4867 GCA_045220685.1 Oscillospiraceae bacterium
TGTTACAGAACCGGCATCATCATTTTCCTTCAGATTTTCATTTTCCGCATATACCGGAACGGTCATAGAAGCAGCAACGAGAAGTGATATCACCGCAGCTGCTATTCTTGGCTTTCTCATTTTAATTATCCTTTCAGTTTTAGTTTTATAATACTTTCTTTCTGTTCACATCTGTTTTATTTTTCTGTTTTCTGAAAACAGAATATTATATGTCTGCAATTTCCAAAGTCGGAAGTACCCCTGATCACTCATTCGGATTGTCAATGATACCTGCGAATAAAGGTACATTGTTTTTATAGGAAATATAATAGAAAAACGGTCTGTCAAGCTTGAATAATAAGTACTGGCCAGGGACAACTGTAGGTGAAGTTGTGCCGATAGTTATCTGAGTATAACCTTCGGCTTCACCGCCTTTTTCATCTATCTTAACCTGTGCCTGATGATCTATAGCGTTTATTGCAACAGCTCCATTTGAAAAACCGTATTTAGCATAGTCAACAATCGTGCTGAAATCAGAATTGCTTCCAAAAGCATCTTTTATGCCAAGTTTCTCTGAAGCATCCATAAGATCAAATTCTGATACTACTTCAAACTTAGGAACAAGGAAATCAACTGTGAGCGTTTTGTAATCAAGATTTCCTGCATAAATATCAGCAACAGCTTTTTCATCGGAAAGAATATCGTTTATATCCACACCCTCATCAGGAAGAACGAAATTCATAGTATAGCCGTTCTTCATTTCCTTGCTGTACACCATGAAATTATCGGCCATTCCTACCTCTGTATCAGAATGATGCTCTTTCATAAAATCACAGGATATCTTACTGCCGTCGCGTTTGAAGAAATTATTCTTCTTAGTCATATCGGCGTCGAACTCTTCTTTCCAGGCATCCTTAAATGCAACAGCGTTGATCAGACGTACTAAATCACTTTCCGGATCTTTGATAAATATATCAGGCTTTATCTTTTCCTTTGTTTTTCTTGATATCCATTCAGATATCTCCGCTTCTGTTTCTTCTTTTTTTCTGAAATCTCTTGAATACGATGTCGCATAATAATTATTTGCCAGTGTATCAAAGGCCTCCTGTTTGAATTCCCACTTACTATTTAACCAGGCTGAATTTGAAACAATACAGTAATCTGAATTATTGTCAAGTCTGAACGCACGGTAAAGCAGGTCATTTTCATAACGCAGATCTTCAATATCTTCTGCACCGAGTACATCTACTATCTCGTCACGGGTATTGCCGGCGGCACATTCCGCTGCCATGGAAAGAGCCATGTAATAGCTTAACGGCGAGTATACCGGATTTTCCTTACCCCTCGTATCTTCAGAATCAACGAGAACTTTTTCTGCTGACTCGGAAGCAAATTTCAGATATCCGTCTGCATCAATATTATTAAATACCACCGGCAGATAAGTAGGTACAGGCTTGGCTACAACACCGGTTTCTTCAGCTTCCGGATCAGGTTCCTCAGAAGGTACAACTGACGGATCCGGAGTATAATCCGGTTCTGCAGTCTGTTTACTTGATTTCTTACGCTCTTCGTATGGAACATATGAAACTTCCTTTGGTTCAGGCAAAGAAGTTATTTTCTTTGAAACGTACTGTCTCAGTGTCGCATAGTCCACGAGATTCACTTCGCCGTCATAGTCAGCGTCTGAATATGCGAAATGAATATCATCAAGTACGACTTTATCAACAAGAGCAAGTCCGAGCTGTGTAATATCCGTAACATCGATCATACCGTCAAGGTTTACGTCTCCGTGAACATATTCACTTTCCGGTTTGGTTTTCGGAACTGCACTTTCAGCATATAGCGGGACGGTCATATATGCAGCGATCATAAATGATGACACTGCAGCAGCAATCTTATTCTTTCTCATTTTAAACGTTCCTTTCATTTTTATATAAAACTTTCTTTTGGTTCCTAAAGGTTTTTTTTATATATTGTTTTCCCCCTCTGTCTTTATAGTGTAAAAAAAATCTCTGAGGTAACAGAAATTTTTTTATTTTTTTCGGGCAGCATCCGAATTTAAATTTGCCCTTACAGTCTCAAACTTCCCCTTAAAATATGCTGTTATTTAAGGGAAAGTTTAAAAGAGTAAGGGCATGAGATTTTTAATTGTTCAAAACAGCAACCAGCGGGAGCACCGGATTTTGATTTACCGGTACTCCCGCTGACTTTATTCAGAGTAATCCATATGGATGAAAATTGCTGTATTCAGGACTTTTTAACAGCCCCGTTTAAAATGTTCCACGTGGAACATTACAAATCAATCATCTGCTGCAGTCGGATCACCGATTATGCCTGCAAAAACGGGAACATCATTTTTATCGGCGATGTAGTAGAAGAAAGGTCTGTCCAGTGTAACTTCAAGGGATCTTGACGGAGGAGCCGGTGCTGTTGAAACCATAACTATCTGTGTATACGCTGCACCTTCGCAGCCGTCTTTGTCTGTTTTCAGTATCGCTTCCTGTTCGATTTTACTAATGTGTACTCCGTCTATAAGATTTTTCTCACGGTCGATAATATTTGAAAAATCACCATTTATAAATGCCTCTTTAATACCTAGTTGTTTCGAAGCTTCAAGCAGATTGAATTTCGAAACCGCTTCAAATTCAGGGAAATACATATTCAGGCGGCATTCTGCAGTACTGTAATTTTTCCCGTAAATGTCTGCGATAGCTGCATTGTCAGATACTATATCCTTAATATCAGTATTTTCATCCGGGACTACAAAATACATGCAGAAACCTTCACACATTTTCTTCCTGCACACCTTGTATCCATCGCCAAAACCAACAATGCTGTTTTCGAGACTTCTCAGATATTTGCATGTCACGTCTGTTCCGTCACTTCTGTGGAAAGTATCATCTTTTTCGCTATAGCAGCTCTCTTTCCACGAATTTTTATAAACTATGGTATTGATTAGCCTCAGATATTCTTCATCCGGGTCTCCTAATTCGATTGTCGGCTTTATTTTATTATCAGTGTGTTCATATATCCAGTCTGATATTTCTTTTTCTGTCTGCACTTTTTGCGAATAATCCTTTTTAAACGCTTCCGCCTTATAGCGTTTATCAAGCTCATTCAATGCAGTATCTTCAAATATGAAACGGTCATTCATCCAGACTGAATTTGTACTGCTGCAGTAGCCGTCATCACTGTTAAAATACAGCGACAGCAGATTATTGTTCTCTGTACGCAGATCTTCCATGTCTTCTGCACGAAGTGCATTTACGATTTCTTCCCTTGTTGTAGTATCTGCACATTCTGCTGCCATAGAGAGAGCCGTATAATAACTTAACGGTGAATAAACTTTATTTATTTCTCCCTTTTCATCACCTGTTTCAAGAAGGACAAGCGGTGTAGAATCATATACAAACTCCATATATCCGTCTGCACCTATCTTCTTTCCTGTTTCTTTCAGGCTCTGAAGATCAGGCACTGCTGTCGGAACAGCTGCAGGATCTGTCGGAGGAACTGTCGGATCACAGTTATATCCCGGTGTTGGAGATACCGGCGGTTCCGGAGACGGAAGATCTCTGAAATAAGCATCTCTGCTCAGGTCTGTTATTTTCTTTGTAAGGAACATTTTTAACGTTGCAAGATCCTCAAGCTGGACTTTTCCGTCATAGGTCACATCAGCACAGATCAGACGATCACCGGTAAACTGTTTCTTATCCACAAGGGCAAGCGACATTACCGACAGATCTGTAACATTAACAATGCCGTCAAGATCCACGTCCCCCGGAACCAGTAATGGATTCGGTTTAACTGAAGGTACTTTCTCCTCCGCATCTTCCGCAAACACAGTCAGAGGATTTCTGTCTGTACTTCTGAAGCCATAACTTTCTGCACAAATGATACTGCCTGCCAAAGCAACTGCAGATACAAGCGCAGTCATTTTCTTAAAATTTCTTTTCATATCTTTTTTCTCCTTCCTGGGAAATAACGTTTTTTTATCCCCTCTGTCTGTATAGTGTAAAAATAATCTCTTAGGTAACAGATAATTTTTAAAAATTTTCGGACAGACCCCTTCGTCCCGCAGGGATGAAGACTACCTTTGTTTTTTCGGTATAGTTATGATATAATAGTAAGTGAAATTTACGATTGTCAGCCTAAAGCAAGACTATAATGAAGTATTGCGAAGAAATAACATTCCAAAAACTCGCAAAGGAGGCGTGATTATGAATTCTCAGGTATATAGAAATACTGTTACAGATAAAATACATAAACAGCGCGTGCAAAGTGTTGCCGGAACAATGGCGATTGAGGGTCTCACACTAAGTGAAGCAAGCAGACAAAACCTTGACAGATATGCCAGCGGTCAGGCAAATTATCAGCAGATTCTTGCAGAGCTGAAAGCAAAATATCAGAGGGCAGAATGATGTTCGAAACAAATGGTGAGCTGCCTTCGGCAGCTATTCGATAGTATCAGGCATCGCGATGCCTGATACCTTTTATATGCTGAAAAGGCGGAAATCTCGTCATAATAACAATGAGCAATAATAAAGCTCTCAGATTACGCTGGCTGCGTTTTCCGAGAGCTTTGTTGATTAATTTATATACCGCTATGAACGTTAAGTCAATAAAAATATGAATTTTATGATTTTTTCGGACTTAACTGTAATAATCTCAGATATACTGAACAATACTGCAATCAGCGGGAGCACCGGATTTTGATGTACCGGTACTCCCGCTGATTTTATTTATTCAGAGTAATTGATGAGTATTTCGATATTATTGAAACAGCTTATCCTTCAGTCGGTACGGCTTTTGATGCAGGAATCTAGTCCTTATCCGGCTGGTTTTTGCTTGCAGCAATCTGTTCTTCAGTTGCTTCTCTAAGTCCGCTGAA
>JBGUVZ010000390.1:0-3856 GCA_045220685.1 Oscillospiraceae bacterium
AATTTTGCCGGAGCGATACCTCCGATAGTATTTGTTCCGTATTCCATTGCACTTCTTCCTTCATTTGATACGGTCTCAAAATTCATCATTTTTCTTTCAGCATACTGGCCGGTAATGAAGGGAACGATCGCCGGCGTTTCCAGTGTGGAAAAAGGGATACTTGATACGGCAAAATCACTCAGTGTCAGAACAGGATCCCTGCTTCTGAACGTAATTATTCCGTCTGCACTTCCTAACATTTTTGCAGGTGCAGCCCAGGGCCTCGGCGTATCTTTCCTGATGCTCACATCCGCTGAAATGATAGGCGGTCAGTCAGGTATCGGTTATTACGTTCAGTATTATGCGAAATTCGCAGATTATCCGAGAGTTATTCTCGGTATCATAATTCTCGGCATTATCATATGCCTTATCTCCGTGCTTTCAGCCGGACTGCAGAAATATTTTCTCCGCTGGAGAAATACATAATAAACAAAGGTGGTTAAAAATTCATGTCATCGAAAAAGATAAATTTGTCAATGTCCGAATGCAGTAACCGTGAAATGAGACTCGGTACGATAACTTCATGGGACGGTTCAGCTTCAGAACTCTTAAAGGCTTCTGATTACGAAGACAGAAGCGCCAAGAAAACAGATAAATGCTGCGGCAAACGCGGAAGAGCATGTCAGCTTTGCGAGCTGAATATGCCTTTCAGTCAGGAAACAACTTGTGCCCACGCAATGGTGGCTTGTCAGATAGGAAACCTCACAGACTGTATCCTTGTGGAACATTCGCCGATCGGATGTTCAGCACAGCAGCACGGACTTAATATTTCGATGAATATCGGACTTGCAAGACGTCATAAACAGCCGCAGACAATAAACATACTCAGTACCAATCTTCTTGAAAATGATATGGTGTTCGGTGCAAGCAATAAGCTCAGACAGACGATACGTGATGCCTATTACAGATATTCGCCGAAAGCGATTTTCATATCCATGGCATGTTCAACCGCGATCATCGGTGAAGATATCGACAGTATAGCTGATGAACTTCAGGATGAACTCGGTATCGAAGTCATTCCTCTTCACTGCGAGGGATTCCGTTCCAAGCACTGGAGCACCGGATTTGATATTTCACAGCACGGTATCCTGCGCGGCATAGTTGAAAAGAATCCGAAGAAAAAACAGAACGATCTTATCAACATAGTTCAGCTCTGGGGAACGGATTATTTCAGTGACATTTTAAAGCCTCTCGGACTTCGCGTGAATTATCTGGTCGATATGGCGAGCTACGATGAACTCAAGCAGGCGAGCGAAGCACTGGCAACAACGACTTTCTGTCATACACTTGGTTCCTATATGGCGACGGCGCTGGAAGAACACTTCGGTGTTCCCCAGATCAATGCGCCTCAGCCGTACGGAATAGCAGCAACGGATGAATGGCTGCGTGCGATAGCAAAGGTGGCTGGCAAAGAGGATATCGTTGAAGAATATATTGAAAGTGAACACCGGAGAATTCAACCGGAACTTGATGCACTGCGTGAAAAACTGAAAGGTCTGTACGGCTTTGTAATGACCGGTTCAGCCTATGCTCACGGTCTTACTTCAGTTCTTCGTGAACTTGGAGTGGGTGTTGACGGTTCCATAGTATTTCACCACGATCCTGTATATGACAGCGGTCAG
The DNA here is from genome assembly GCA_045220685.1 of Oscillospiraceae bacterium. Taxonomy (GTDB): domain Bacteria; phylum Bacillota; class Clostridia; order Oscillospirales; family Ruminococcaceae; genus HUN007. The sequence goes on from JBGUVZ010000390.1 coordinate 1,662, forward strand.
GAAAACCAGAACACACTGAAATTTCTCGTTGACAATTACGGTGACATTCCTTATTTCACGGTCAGCAAGACACAGCCGTTCCAGCTTCCTGCAATACTGAAACGTTCAAAGGCGGATTTCGTTATCATACGCCACGGCGGACTTGCTACCATAGCTGCTAAACTCGGAATACCGTCGCTTGCTATGGGTGATGAAAGCATACCAATCGGATATGACGGCATCATCCGCACCGGAAAGATCATTCTTAATATTATTGCAAGAAAACGTTTTGACCGTGTTCTTGCACGTCACACAGAGCTGGGTTATACAGACTGGTGGCTAAGTCAGGAAGATCCGTTTATTCTTGCAAGACATCCTGAATTACTCGACGAAGAAGAAAACAATGCAGAAACCAAACCTGAAATAAAAGCAGATATCAAAAAAGAAAAAACACCAGAAGGAGTAAGAGAAGTTGGCTGATAATATCAAAAGAACAAATACGATAACTCATCCGCGTTACGGCTGTGCAATCGGAGCGGTGTTCTCGGTAGCGTCTATTCCGGGAGCAGTTCCGATAGCAAACTGCGGTCCGGGATGTGTCGGAAAGCAGGCGGGTATTGTTACCACCGCTTCGCAGGGTACGATCTATCCTGCTGCCGGAAATATACCAAGCGTGAATCTCGGAGAAAATGAGGTGGTATTCGGCGGTGCGAAAAAACTTGATACACTTGTTAAATCAACTCTGAAGATAATGAAAGGAGACCTGTTTGTCATCCTGACCGGATGTTCGGGCGAACTTGTGGGTGATGATGTTGACGCTGTTGTACGAAAATACAGGAAACAGGGCTACAACATTGTAAGTGCTTCAACAGCCGGATTCAAGGGCAATAATCTGTACGGACATGAACAGATTTCCATAGCTATCATAGACCAGTTTGTCGGTGAATTCAAAGGCAGAAAACGTAAGAATCTTATTAATCTCTGGTTTGAAACACCTTACTACGATCCGTTCTGGAGAGGAGACTATTCTGAGATAAAACGTATCCTTGAAGGTGCAGGTTTTGAGGTTAATGTTCTCTTCGGTTCGCTCAGCAAGGGCACTGAAAGCTGGAAGAACATCCCGAAGGCAAAATTCAATCTTCTGATCTCTCCGTGGGTGGGACTTAAAACAGTGAAGCACCTGGAAAAGAAATACGGTCAGAAATATCTTCACATTCCGGTCATTCCGATAGGTGAGGAAGCAACGACAGAATTCCTTCGTAAGGTCGTTGATTTTGCTGACATCGATAAAACAAAGTCGGAGAAATTCATCAAAGAGGAAGCAAAGCAGTATTACGATTTTATCGAGCATTTTTCAGCTTTCTATTCGCAGTACTGGTTCGGACTACCGTCAAAGTTTGCAGTTGTAGGTGACAGTTCCTATAATACCGCACTGACAAAATTCCTTTCCGATCAGCTCGGACTTGTTCCGCTGAAAAACATCATTACCGATAATCCGCCGGAAAAATACCGTGAAAGTATACGTGAGGCATTTCGTAATCTGACTGAGGACGGTTTGTCGGTTGAGCCTGATTTTGAAACGGACGGATACTGGATCGAGAAGCAGTTGAGGGATACTGATTTCGGAACTGAGATAGGTGTTGTTTTCGGAAGCTCCTGGGAAAAGCAGCTTGCGGCAGACAAGGGACTTACTCTTATCGAAACTTCTTCACCTTCTGCAAATGAAGTTGTACTTAACAGAAGCTATGTAGGATACCGCGGAGCCCTTACACTTATCGAAAAAGTTTACACCGCTGCAATGGGCAGCAGATAATACCTGAAAATTCAAAAAGATCCGCATATCCTCTTTCGTAATGCCTGAGGATATGCGGATCTGATTTTAAGGAGAGAATTTTTATTACAGCCCTGCAGTACATAGAGCTGTAAGTACATATATCATCCTCTGACAACTTCAGAGTAGATCTTTTCAAGCAGAGTAAGCGCACCGCGGTATCCGACGTAGGTACGGTTCAGAACTACCTCAAAGTTATTCGGAGTTCCCACCGGAACGAAAAGACCATTATGTTTTCTTACCACGTCAAGATCCCAGCTGGTTGCAAGGAAGAGCGGCTTGCCGAAACCGTAGTCCGCTTCATCGAATTCCTTTTCGATGGTGTATCCGTCTTCGATGAACTGAACGTCGATGCTGGTGTCATCAGAAATATTCTTAAATTCTT
>JBGUVZ010000391.1:0-2923 GCA_045220685.1 Oscillospiraceae bacterium
TATTTTGCCGGACTTCTGCATGATGTCGGAAGATTAGGAATACCGGAAAGCATCCTCCACAAGGAAGAAGAGCTTACCTTCGAGGAACACATGGAACTTGAAAAGACTCCGGTCATCGGCGATAAAATACTTTCCGGCATTACGGAATATCCTTTCCTGCGCACTGCAGCCCATTACGTAAACGAACGCTACGACGGCCTCGGTTATCCGGACAGGCTCAAGGGCGAGGAAATACCTGAGGTGGCGAGAATAATCGCAGTTGCCGATCACTACGCCACAATGACATCGAGCCAGCGCGACCGTGCCCCTTATCCGCAGATAGCAGTAAGAGAAGATCTTATCAAAAACTCCGGCACTGTTTTCGATCCGCGCTTTGCAAGAATAATGGTAAGCCTTATCGACAACGATCCGGAATATCTCATGCAGGATCACGGTGAATATTTCGTTCATGAGACTGAAAAGGAGATAAAGACAAAGGAATACAGGTCGGTTATCTCACGCGGAATACTCATCGAACAGACCATTACGGAAATAACCTTTACAAGCCGTCCGGGAGCTGACTGGGAGAATGAATACTCCACTCCTTCCCTTGTCATCTTCGACTCATTTGACGGGCACACCCACAATGATGAAGAGACCATACAGGCTTTCAGCTATCTGGAATACGGCGAGATCTGGCCGGACGGACATATTATCTGCACCGCTGCAAGGAATATCGAAGTCACTGTGACGGAAAAGGAAAAAGGCTCTGAAGGCAATGATCAGACCGGAGAATATACCATCACCGCCGGTCGTTTTGAAGACCATGCCCGCATTGTGATCGAAAGCAAAGCGAGAAAAGCCGAGGTCATCATCGCTCTGCAGGACAGCTCAAAATACGCATACATCGGTCTCACCGGTGAAAACTGCTGCATTGAAAATATCAGGGTCGAAAAGAAAAACGTGGAACTCTGGGCTGACGACATACCGCGTATAGCTCCGAAGATCACCTACACCGACCGCATGGAGGGCGACATACCGAATATTCAGATTGACAGTATCCGTTCCGCATCTACAGAAGGCATACCGCTCAAAAATGATATGAAGCTAGAATTTCATGCAATGAGCCTTCCGTCATCCCACCTTATCTGGCACTGCCCATATATTATCCTGTACACTGCAGAGGACGGAAAGGTTTATGGCACTGACTACCGCGAATATGCCGTGATCAAATTAAACGGCCAATCGGCTGGTGATAATGATATCGCAGAAAACACGATAGACGTAAACAAGGATGAGTTTGATGGCTGGGAACAGTGGAAAAGGCACTGCAAGGAAGGCAGAGAGTGTACCGTGAAATTTCAAGTCAAAAACAACACGGTCATCACCACCCTCCTCTTTAATGATCTTGTTATAGAAAACACAACGGTCATAAAGGATAATGCAAATGCGAAGAATCTTCTTGTTTCCCTGTCCGGCGACCAGTGTGTAATTACTGATATAAGAATATCAAGAAGGGACTAAGTCCCTCACCTTCAGGAGATCCGGCAGATCCGGGTCTCCTTCTTTATCAACGATCATCTGAATATTCTTAAAACAAAAACGGCGTACCGCAGGTAACGCCGTTCTTTTATGTTATTCAGTTTTTATCTTCACCGTGCATCTGGTGCGGGCTTTGTCGTCAAAGACAACGACCACTTTGCCGCCCTTCTTTTCGCTTATCATCCTTACTGCACTTGCGTTGAGCGTTATAGTGCCGTTTTTAACAGATGAGTAGGAAGATGTTAAAAGATCAGTTTTTCCAAATGTCATGGATGTAATACCGGAAGCGGCCTTTTCGCCTGTTCCCGTATCGTAGTCTATGGTTATCTGCTTGTTGTCACCGGATGCGATCACGTATTCGGAAATGCCGAGTCCCGGAGATCTGTTTGTATCGAGAGTTATCTCGCCCACGGTATCTGCCGGATCGTTGAAACGAAGCCTCAGCACACCGCCGCCGCGCTCCCTTGCATATTCCAGGAATTCAGGTGTAAGCGTAACAGTCTGATACTGATCAGAAAATATCAGATAATATCCGTTCCAGCGGAGATCTCTTTCCTCGCCTTCCGGAGTTATGTAGTAAGCAGTTGTTATGGCATCTGCCGCTTTGTCAAGTATACCGAAACTGTAGCTTATCTCGACCGGATCGTCACCTGAAACGGAGACTGTTTTCTGTGTAACTGCAGGCTTTACTGATTCAGCAAGACCGACATTCCAGATTATCGAAACCGAAGGGAAATTGTATTCTGCGTCGGGATCCCAGTCGGCTTCCCTGTTGCATTCACCTTTAAGCGTAAGCGAGAATTCACTGAATTCAGTATTTACATCCTTGTTTTTCGGATCTGCCTTAAACTCCGCAAGTTCGTCTTCCGTCATCAGTTCCAGACGGTATGTTTCCGGTCCGTCATATCTGCAGCAATACGCTCCCGGACATCCGGCTATGGAAGATGTTATTATCTTCTCGTGACGGTCAAGTGCCTTTTCCGCCGGATCGTCACTGCTCTGAACTGCTAGATATATTCCCGGTTTTTTCGAATCACCCCAGGCTGTATTATCAGCAAGCGGAACTTTCACGCCTTTGCCTTCGCTGTATTCCGTAAAAATACGTGCAACCACGGAAACTGCGCAGGAACTTTTGTTCACGACCTTGAAAGGAGCACTCATGCCTGTATAGCACTGTCTGCTTTCGCCCTTTCCGTCGGCAATCTGTCCTCTGTCAAAATATACGTTCGAGTTCGGATCGAACCATGAGTTTTCATAGGCTGCATATCCCGTCCTGCAGATAAGTCCCTGCGGATCAGCTATGTATTCAATATCCGTACTTTCAACAGGCAGGCTTACTTCAAAAACCTTTTTGTCAACAAGCCCTTCGAGTCTTCCGTTGACTCTTATCATACTCTGGGCA
>JBGUVZ010000392.1:0-2493 GCA_045220685.1 Oscillospiraceae bacterium
ATCAAAAACACAATAAAAGCTATTCAACAGAACTTATGCTGGCGGCTGTTAATGCTTATCTAAATGGAGAAGGATCATTAAGAGAAATTGCAGAACGTTTTAAAATTCGTTCAGAAAGACAACTCAGATCTTGGATAAAGGTGTATAATACTCATGGAGAAATTAAATCTCGCGGAAGCGGAGGAGGTAGCTACATGAGGAAAGCCAAACAAACAACTTCTGAAGAACGTACTGCCATCGTACAGGACTGTCTTGCTAATGATAAGAATTATGGAGCAATGGCATTGAAGTATAATTGTTCTTATCAGCAAGTACGCAACTGGGTATTACGCTACGAGCAAATGGGAACAGCAGGCCTGGAAGATCGGCGTGGACGACGTACCGGTTCACAGCCCGCCAGAACTCCGGAAGAAGAACTTCGAGATAAGATTGCTGAATTGGAGCGAAGAAACCATGATCTTCAGATGGAGAATGATCTGTTAAAAAAAGTCAGAGAGTTAGAGATGAAGGATCGCTATCTCTGACTCGACATCTATATAAATATCAGGCAATCAAAGAACTATCAGAGGAAAAGCATTACCCTGTACAACGTCTTTGCGAATACCTGCATTTATCACGAGGAGCTTATTACCATTGGCTGAAAAATCCTGTCAGTTGCAGTGAAAAGCGAAATAAGGAGATTGCAGAAAAAGTTAGGTCTATTCATGAAGACCATCCGGATATGGGATATCGCAGAATCAGGGATGAATTGGACAGACACCACGATATTGATGTTAATGATAAACGAAACCTGCGGATTTGTCGCAAAGAACATATCCAGTCTACGATTAAATGGAAGCCCAAGAGCTGTACTAGGAGCAGCAGAGATCCAGCGTATATCGCAAAGAATTACTTGAATCGGGATTTTCATGCTGATGCTCAGAACGAAAAATGGCTTACCGATGTGACAGAATTCAAGTATTATATCGGAATCGAGGTTCACAAGGTATATCTAAGTGCCATTCTTGATCTTTATGACCGTAGAATTGTATCCTACATGATTGGAGATCACAATGATAATCCGTTGGTTATGAACACCTTTGACGCTGCTGTGGCACTTGAGCCGAATTCTCATCCTCTGTTTCATAGCGACAGGGGATTTCAATATACAAGTAAGCAGTTCTGCACAAAGTTAAAGAAACACCACATGAAACAGAGCATGTCCCGAGTTGCTCACTGCATTGACAATGGGCCAATGGAGGGCTTCTGGGGCATCCTAAAGCGCGAGATGTACTATGGCAGACGTTTTACTTCCCGGAAAGACCTGGTCTCCGCTGTAGAAAACTACATCGTTTACTATAACACAGGGCGGATTCAGAGGAATCTGAACGTGATGACACCGTCCGAGTATCATAAACAGTACTATTTGGCGGCATAATAATACCGCCGGCTGCATATACAACTGGCGGTACGAATATTTTTTAATTTTTCACTGTCCTCTTGACGGGTAGCATACCAAAACTAGGCGGCTATTCTTTATAGTCATTTAGGAAGCCTACCGTTTAATCGGTGCCATCCTCATATTTTATCTTAACATGAATCAGAGAAGCTGTCAAGGGGAAAATACACAATGCGTAAATTCTTCTTGCCTTTTTTGGAAATGTATGTCATAATATAGATGGATGTCATCCTTAGGCACGTATGTGTGGTGGACGGTAGGCCTTCCGGACTATGTTCGGAGGTCGTATATTCAATTGTGATATCACTCCGAACCGTAACTGTTGTACTGGATATAGGTGAAAGCCTTTTCCTAGTCTTCACCGGAGAGGAGGTTTCAATGATTAGTTTATCTGAATTAATTGGTGTGATCAGTCTTCTGCTCGCATCATTTGGACTGGGCTATAAGCTCGGTCGAGATAAAAATCATAATGATAAAACAAAAGAATAGCCGCCCCGGTCTGGAAAACTAGGCGGCTTATCTTTTAGCTAACTAGGGAAGCCTACCGTTTAGCCGGTGACATCCTTTTTTTCTTGTTCATATTTTAACAATAAAAAGATAGTTTGTCAAATGAAATTTTTATGTTTTCACGAACTCATCAACGGCTAATAAAGAACCCTCGGAAAGCTTTCGCCATCCGAGGGTCTGAATCATTTTAGTTTACTGACATTAAATTGCTTCATAGTTTCTTATCAGCCATCAGTAGAAACAGTTTTAGTATTTGCCTTAAGCCAAACTGAATTCAAAATTACATTTCCAGGAACAGTATATACATCTTCTACTCCTGTAATAGTAACCCACTCAGCATTAGTATCTGATGATAATCTGTACTGAACCGAAGTAATCTCATATCCAGTCTTAGCCGTAATCTTAACCTTAATGTCTGTTCCATATGTACACATATTTAGTCCTGTATCATGTAATCCTGATACTTTCTCTAAAGTACACTCAGTACCACTTACAGCTGAATCATCATATGCAAATGTTTTAGGTGTCTTAAGATAAGTAACCTTTAC
>JBGUVZ010000393.1:0-3655 GCA_045220685.1 Oscillospiraceae bacterium
TCTACGGACGGAAATGTACTCACCTACACGGAAAATGGAAATTCATATTATCTGAAATACGATGAAAATGCAGAATCACCGTTTTCGATGACCGCGGACCGGAATGAAGCTGCAGAGATCAGTGTTTACACAAACGGAGATACACTGGAGCGATGCATAAAAACTGAGCCATGCTCTGAAAACTATGTCACTGAAGGAAGCGGATATGCCGCACCGGAGTTCTCGGTTACTCTTTGCGATGACGGAATAATCACTGACAACGTAGTATGGAACGTTGACGGAAACGAACATGATACCGACACCCTGAGTTTCAGGGCAGACGAACTTGCAGGAAAGGAAGCGGGCGTACACAGAGTATGCTGCTTTATCGAAGGCCACGATGAAGACGGAATAGTCTACCGTGAAAAATCATCTGATGCGCTTTTCGTAATCACAAAAGGTGTCATTCCTGATTCATTCATATCCTTCTCTGACGTGCACGAGGAATATCATCTTATCGGAAATGCAATAGAAACCACGATGAAACGTACCGGCGGATATATTCCGGGACTGATAGTATGTACCGGTGATCTGGTAAACGGACCGACACCGGACAGCGGCTATATGCTGGAGAAATACTATCCGCTTATAAAGCCGCATCTCGGCGGCATCGACACCGTATTTGTTTCGGGAAACCACGATCCGGGCAAGGCTGCTTCTGAAATGTCCGTAAAGGCTGATCTGGGTGCTGCGAAAGATCTTTCCGCATCAGGCGGGCTGATTTTTGACGGCGGCTCAGATGCTGTTAAGACAAACGGAACGAGCAGTCTTGCGGACGGAAATATAAAGGTATTCAGCATCAACTACGAGGCTGCGATCCACAGAAACGTCCACGATGACCGGTACTATTCCTACGACGGTGTGATCGAAAGCACGGAAAAATTTCTTGAAAACGCCGCAAAGGACTATAACGGCGAACTGATCGTTATTTCCGCTCATTCCGGACTGCACGTGCTTGGCATGGAGCCTGAGTCAATAAACCCGTCCGGTGGCCGGATCTCACAGTGGATCGGTGAAAACGCCTACAACATAGACATGTCATACGATCTGGCTGAACTTATAAATGATTACGCTGACAAATACGGCATGAACATCATTTACCTTTTCGGTCACGACCATTCAAGACAGGAACGCGAGCTTTTTATGACCGAAGGAAACGATATTACCAGTGCGAAAAGTTACATCGAACAGACTTACGGAACACTTCCGCTTAAGTTTACATACGCCCATTCAGGATATCTTTCAACTGTAATAGGCTCAGCTGATTCAAACTTCAGCTTTGTTTACAAGGACGGTGACGGATACAGTTTTGATCTTATAAGAACCTATGACAACACCGTACGCCACACAAGTTTTTCAGACAGATACGCATCTTCCGCAAAGATCACGGAAACATCCGCTCCGGCTGAAACAGCGGCTCCGGCGGCAGAAACTGCATCAGCATCCGACGTATCAGTCGCTGATAATAAAACTGCTGAAACAGAACCGACTGCTCCGGAAACCTCAGTATCTGAAACAAATGCTGTATCTTCTGATCAGGCAAATGAAGAAAACAAAGCTGAAACCGGATCAGTGACCTCTGCGTTCACAGGAACTCTTCCTCTGACAGGACGAAACGCTCCGGCTGCACTGGCGATTGCAGGAAATGCAGTTATACTTCTTGTTATCGGAACATCCGCTCTGAAAAAGAGCAGAAAATAAAAGCAGTCATGTTCAGACTTGCTGAACACGACCGTAATAAACAAACAGACCGTACACTTAAGCGGAGATCCCGCCGGTGTACGGTCTTAATTTTTATGAAAACGCTGATCATAAACCGATCCTGATTACCGGATCTGTTCCCTGATCATTAAATCAAAGCATATTGAACTGATCAGTATATTCGCGGTGCTTGCCGACGAAGCGGTAAGCAGGACGGATTATCTTTCCGTTGTTTATAAGTTCCTCGAGACGGTGAGCGCTCCAGCCTGAAATTCTTGCAACTGCAAAGATAGGAGTGAAGAGTTCACGCGGAATACCGAGCATCGAGTAAACAAGTCCGCTGTAGAAATCAACGTTAGCGCAGACAGGCTTGAACAGTTTACGCTTCAACGCGATACAGTCCTTACCGATTCTTTCAACGCGGTCGTAAAGCTCGAATTCCTTTGTAAGTCCCTTTTCCGCAGCCAGCTGTGCTGCAAGATCCTTAAGGATGACCTCACGCGGGTCAGATACTGTATAGACTGCATGACCAAGTCCGTAGATAAGACCTGACTTGTCAAAATGCTCGCGGTCGAGTATACCGATGAGATAGTTTCTTATCTCATCGTCGCTTTCAAGGTTCGCAACGTTCTTCTTTATGTCATCGAACATCTCAAGCACCTTGAGGTTTGCACCACCGTGACGCGGTCCCTTGAGTGAAGAGATAGAAGCGGCTGTTGCAGAGTAAGTGTCTGTTCCTGATGAAGTAACAACGTGGTTTGTAAATGTTGAGTTGTTTCCGCCGCCGTGTTCTGCATGAAGAACAAGTGCAGTGTCGAGCACTCTTGCTTCAAGTTCGGTAAAACAGCCTTCTTTACGCAGCATGTAGAGGATATTTTCTGCGATCGAATATCTCTTTTTAGGAGTGCGGATAAGCAGGCTTCTGCCAAGTTCCATGTGCTGGTAAGCATAGTATGCGTAAACAGCCATAAGCGGCATCTTGCATATGAGCTGAAGTGACTGTCGTAATACATCTGATATTTCAATTGAATCAGGATTGGTGTCGTAGGAATAGAGCGTGATAACACTTTTCTGAAGAGCGTTCATGATATTTGCCGGAGGCGCCTTAAGAATGGTATCACGCACAAACTGACCTGTCAGTTCTTCAAGGCTGCTCATGATCTCAAGAAAGCTTTCAAACTGCTTCGGATCAGGAAGTTCACCGAAAAGAAGCAGATAGGTTATCTCTTCAAAAAGGAATCTCTTGCTTTCCGTATTTCTCAGAAGATCACACACGTTGTATCCCTGATAATAGAGTTTTCCTTCAGCAGGGTATTTTTCTCCGTTTACTGTTTCATACGCACACACGTCACTTATCTCTGTAAGTCCCGTAAGTACGCCCTTTCCGTCAGAATCACGCAGTCCGCGCTTGACATCGTAGATTCTGTAGTATTCAGGGTCAAATTCACGTGAAACGGCACAGCATTTTACAAGTTCGTCGAATTCAGCGTTCAGCTTTTCTGTCATTTCCATCATTGAATAGTTCATAATTTCCAACCCTCATATTTCCGGCAGAAGCACCTCTGAAAATGCGAAGCAGGAACTCATTGTACGGTCAGTTCCTGCAGCTTCTGTCAGTTTCCTTTTTTTATCTGTATACAGACATAATGATATAGAATAAGTATAACATATTCATGGCTGGTTTTCAAGTATATTCTTAAGCATTCTGTTTACAGATGAAGGATCTGCCCTGCCCTTCAGTTCTTTCATCACTTTTCCCGCAAAGAATCCGTAAACCTTTGTTTCACCGTTTCTGTACTGCTCATACGGCTTCGGATTCTCCTCAATTATCTTCTTTACAGTCGTGATTATCAGATCATCGTCATCAAGAGTTTCAAGTCCGTTTTCCTTTATATATTTACGAATGTCAAAGTCC
>JBGUVZ010000394.1:0-2633 GCA_045220685.1 Oscillospiraceae bacterium
GACAGATTATCAGTAAGCATATGATAACGTAAAAACGTGCGTGGGACCTTGTTTTGCTTGATGAAGGTTTTCTGTATATTCTGTCAATGCAAAAAGAGCATTTTACATTGAAAAATCAGTATTTATGTGCTATAATTTTTAGTGGACGCATTTCAGGAAAACACTGTTCATATCGGGCTAAGGCTTTGCCGGATTCCCGTGGGGTGGATTTATGGATAAATCAGCGTTTCCTTTGATTTATACGTTCACTAAATCTGCAAGAGGTGGATAAGAGTGAAGAAAACGTGCAGTTATTTCTTCCGGCTTATAAAGGATAATTTTGTTTCACTCGCGGCTTTTGAATTCATTTTCAAGGCATCCGTTTTCATCCTGTTTGTTCCGCTCATAGCGAAGCTTATGAATATTGCCACGAACAATGCAGGCATCATGTTCATCACAACGAAGAACGTTGCGAGGCTCATGAAAAATCCGCTTATGATAGTCATGACTGCGGTCATGATCCTGGTGTTTATCTGTGTCTCGTATTACGAGGTCTGTTGTATCTGGATGTGCTACCGGAAATATACCCGGGGTATAAAAATGACAGTCACCGACATGTTTGCGGACGGACTGATCCATCTCAGAAAGACCAGCCGCAGATACGGCATAAAGATCTATCTGCAGATGGCGGCAATTTTCCCTCTGCTTTGTTTTCACATGAACGTGATACTTTTCGACAGACTTGATATTCTTTCGAGCTGTTTAAAGTTTATTTTCAGAGGCATTCCGGTTAAATATATCGGTGCTGTTTCAGCGGTGGCATTTATTTTTCTGTTTTCCTTCTCGACCCAGAAGTTCGGAAGATCCATTTCCGGGCGTAAGGAAGGCGTGAAGCATTTTTTCCGCAGAACGCTTCATCTGGTGGTCACCAATCTGCTGACCGGAATTGTTCTGTTTCTGATCTATCTTACGATAGTAGTTATCGCTGCTCTGATAATAAGATTTTTCGGAAAGAAGAATTTTGCTCTTGTCTATCTGATCAGGACCGAGAATATCATGTATTACGTGCTGGCGTTCCTTGCTGGTGCCTTCGGATATATCACCAACATAGCACTTCTGTTTATGTTTCAGAGCAAGCAGAGAACGGGAGAAAAGGTTCTTAAAAAACAGCCTAAGGGAATAAGAAGAAAAATAGTGACCGTTCTTATCGCTGTGGTTTTTCTGGCAGATGCCGGAACAGCGGCAGGCTTTTGTATAAACGGTTCACATGTACTGGAGGAAATGTTTATTAGTACAAGTGTTACGGCGCACCGCGGCGGTGCAAAATTCGTTCCGGAAAATACGATGTACGGTGTAAAATACGCCATTGAATCCGGTTCAGACTATATCGAGATAGATGTTCAGCTTTCGGCAGACGGGGAGGTTTTCCTTCTTCACGACTCCAACCTGAAAAGAACTACAGGTGCCAACAAGCTGGCTTATAATCTTACCTATGATGAAATTTCAAAACTTGACGCCGGAAGTTACTTCGGCAGTTCGTTTTCCGATGCTTACATACCTACTCTCGACGAGGTACTTACCGAGTGCAAGAGTAAGATAAACCTCAACATTGAGATAAAGAGTTCAAGAAGAGGCGAGGAGCTTGTTACAAAGGTTCTTGAACTTATCGACAAGCATGAGATGAGGGAACAGTGCGTTATCACTTCCACGGAGTATCCTTACCTTAAGCAGGTAAAGGAGATGCGTCCGGAACTTCGCACAGGATATATCTCAAACATGCTCTACGGCGATCCGACTTCGCTTAAGTACGCAGACTTCTTCAGTGTGAAGTTTGCTGTGGTAAACGAGAACTTCGTCCGTTCAGCTCACAACGCCGGCAAGGAGGTACATGTCTGGACGGTAAACACCAAGCCGCTTATCAACAGAATGAAGGGCATGGACGTTGACAGCATAATCACCGACAACCCGGTGCTTGCAAGAAAGATCCTTTCAAGAAAGAACGACAGGAAGAGTCTTGCGGAAATTCTCCAGACTTTTCTTTACAGATAACACATGTTTATTTACATATTAAGATGCGGCGATGACTCACTTTATACGGGCATCGCCGCAGACATTCAAAAACGAATTAAACAGCACCGCGGTGAGATAGCCGGCGGTGCAAAATATACCCGCAGCCGCGGAGTAAAAAAACTTGAGGCACTCTGGCAGACCGATGACAGCACCGCCGCAAGAAAAATGGAATATGCCATCAAGAAGCTTACGCGTGCCGCCAAGGAAGAACTTATCAGCACGCCTGAGCTTATTACAGAAAAATTCATTCCGTCACTTTCGGACTATGACTACCGGGTGGCGGAAAAGGAGGAACTTATTTTGAAAACAGATCTTACAGGAACTGCGACATTCGGTGTTGCCGGAAATTTCACGGGACACCTTGAACAGGCAGGGGAGGCTTCGGACTTTAAAAACATGAAGGTGGATGATGCCGCAGCTCCGAAGGCCATCTTCCCGACATATATACCGGGAGCAAAGGAACCGGCTCCGGAATTCCTTTCCGTTTTCCCGTTTGATCCGGATACGATCCTTTATCCGGCCGATCAGAAGAAACTTCAGATAGAACCTGAATGTGCGGTGATTTTTGAGGCAGAGTGGGAAGG
>JBGUVZ010000395.1:0-2067 GCA_045220685.1 Oscillospiraceae bacterium
TGGCTCGCTTCACAGAAACTTGATGAATACAACATTGTACACATTCAGGGTGTTGTAGGTTCTTCTGCTCAGATCGGACGTACAGGCGCACTTGATGCTAAGGCAAAGAGCGAAGCTAACTGGAACATCGTAACACAGCAGACAGCTGAATGGAGTGCAGAAACAGCTCAGCAGATCGTTCAGTCAGTAATCGACGCTGGTACAAAGTTCAACGTAATCTACGCTGAAAACGACGATATGGCCAAGGGTGCTGTTGCTGCTCTTGACAAGGCAAACATCAAGCACGGCGTTGGTCAGGACGTTATCGTAATGGGCTTCGACTGCAACATGTGGGCTCTCGAAGAACTCCTTAAGAAGAACTGGAACTACGACGGACAGTGCAACCCATTCCAGGCTTCATACATCGATGAGATCATCAAGGACCTTGAAAACGGCAAGAAGCCTGCTAACAAGGTCGTAATCATGGAAGAAAAGGGCTTTGATGCTGAGACTATCACTCAGGCTGATGTTGACCAGTACGGTATCTGATGATATCACCATCATAAAGTCTTCTTAAAATCATATATAAAAAGCGCGGCTCTGAATATATGGATAATAATCATCCTTGTTTTCGGGACGCGTTTTTTTTGAGAATTTTGAGCTGATTTAAGTAAAATATTTATCATTTTTATATTATAGGGATGCTTTAGTGCTGCTTTTCAGCTTAATAAAAAAATGCATAATGGAGGCGATATCATGCAGGATGACGTTATTTTACGGCTCGAAGGCATCTGCAAGGAATTTCCCGGAGTAAAAGCTCTTTCCAATGTTCAGTTCACTCTGCGCAAAGGCGAGATCCATGCTCTCATGGGTGAAAACGGTGCCGGAAAATCAACTCTCATCAAAGTTCTCACAGGTGTTTACCAGAAGGACGCCGGAGCCATTTACATGGATGGTGTACCTGTGACTATAAACTCAACTCAGGACGCTCAGAAATCAGGTATCAGTACAGTTTATCAGGAAATCACTCTTTGTCCTAACCTGACGGTTGCAGAAAACATGTACATCGGACGTACAAATGAAATGACAACCAGCTGGAAAAAGATGAACGCCGGAGCGAAACGGCTTCTCGACTCACTTCAGATACCTGCCTCCCCTACTCAGCAACTGAGCGACTGTTCAATTGCAGTTCAGCAGATGGTTGCCATCGCCCGTGCGGTGGACATGGACTGTAAAGTTCTTATTCTCGACGAACCAACTTCCTCTCTTGACGAACGCGAAGTTGAAAAGCTTTTCAAACTCATGACTGACCTTAAAGCCCGCGGCGTAGGAATCATATTTGTAACCCACTTCCTTGACCAGGTATACTCAGTATGTGACAGAATTACTGTACTGAGAGACGGTACATTTGTCGGTGACTATCTTATAAGCGAGCTCCCGAGAGTTCAGCTTGTATCAAAAATGATGGGCAAGGAACTCGACAGCTTTGAAGATATCAAGCAGGAAGAAATCGCTGATACTATTGACAAAAACAGCGCACCTGTATTTGAAGCATACGGACTCGAAAGTGCTGCCGGCGTAAATCCATATGACTTTGTTATCAGAAAAGGCGAAGTAAATGGATTTACCGGACTTCTCGGTTCAGGCCGAAGCGAATCGGTACGTGCAATATACGGAGCTGACAAGGTAACAGGCGGAAGAATAATGATGGACGGAAAAGAGGTAACAATAAAAAAGCCTCTTGACGCTATGAAACTCGGAATAAGCTATCTGCCGGAAGACAGAAAGCACGACGGTATAATCGGCGATCTTTCTGTAAAGGACAACATCATTCTTGCTCTTCAGGTAATGAAGGGTATGTTCAAACCTATATCAAAAGCCGATGCTGAAAGATTTGCAGACGAATACATTAAACTTCTCGGTATCAAAACTGCATCTGCTGAAACACCGATCAAATCGCTTTCAGGCGGCAATCAGCAGAAGTGCATTCTCGCCAGATGGCTTCTTGCAAATCCGGTATATCTCATTCTTGACGAACCTACACGAGGAATCGACGTAGGTACAAAGCTTGAGATACAGAAACTTGTA
>JBGUVZ010000396.1:0-5108 GCA_045220685.1 Oscillospiraceae bacterium
ATAATGATCGCGGAAGTATGGAGCGTCATCGCACTGACAGCGGCTCTGCTTTTCAGAAATCCTTTTGTAAAGGCTCTTTCCGGATCAGCTGATGAATACATCCTCTCCACAGCATCAAAGTACATCATCATAAACGTTGCATTTTTCTTCATACTTGACGTACTTCTCGTTCTCCGCAGCAGCCTTCAGGGTGTCGGCAGAAAGATCGTTCCTATCACAGGAAGCATAATGGAGCTTGTGCTCAAGACCGTAACAGTAACCATACTCGCACCAAGGCTCGGATATCTCGGTATATGCATAACTGAGCCGGTGATATGGTGTGTCTGTGCGCTAATTGTCCTTGCGGATTATTTCATTTTTATGAAGTCATTAAAGAAAGAAACAGTTAAATAACCTTATGTAACCGGACTTTGAAAGTCCGGTTATTTTTATTTGGTATTCTCTTTTATGTACTCTTCAATTCTCCTGTTGGCTATCTTCACTTCCTCGTAGAGTTCAGACGCTGAAACACGGAAAGCTCCGTTTCCGAGTATGATCATCTGTTCAGTTCCGTCTGAAGTTGCAACTCTTACGCGGTGTTCCTTGCTCAGATCATGTGAAGCCTTTTCGATGTAGGTATCAGCCGTTTCTGATTCCTTCGTATAGACAACGCTAATGCTGCCAACCTTCTCGATTTCACGTACCTGCCCCTTGACCTTGTAAGCGTCGAACACGACTATTACTTCACAGCCGTAGATACCCTGATAATTACTCATGGTATTGATCAGCATACTTCTTGCAAGATCAAGATTTGTCTTTGAGATATTTCTGAGCTCATCCCATGCGAAGATTATGTTGTACCCGTCCACAAGAAGATATTCCGGCCCCTGCGGCAGCGGCTTTGCCTTGAATTTTACTGAAGAATCTTTTATCTCCTTCTTTGTCCTGAAGGAATTACGAGGACGATCTCCGCCGGCTGGCTTTCCGTATGCCATCTCGAAAATAGCCATAAGCTCCTTATCCTGATCGGCACCGTCACGGAAACGGTTTACTGTCTTTCCGGAAGATGAAGATGCCTCTTCATCTTCCGAAGAACGTACCTTACCGTAGTTAAGGCCATCTATCCCCGGCAGATGCATATGTTCACCAATCTCGTTCCATTTTACAACGAAACCTGAACCGTGTTCGCAGAAAACAGAATCGGCAGAGTTTTCGACATCACTCTCGGCATTGTAATTCATTTTTTCTATGATCTCTTCCGCATTGTGACACGGTGCATAGCCACTCAGGGAGCATGAGAATATCCCCTTTCCGTGTGTGTAGCCGAGAACATCAGTATGATAGTCCCTGACAGATGCAACAGGCGCCCTGCCCTTCAGAAGTGATGTATCCCCCAGTGTCTCCGGTGATGAGAATTCACATCCCATTGCAGTCAGATCTGAGATAGCTCTTCCCACAAATTCATTTGGAACTTCAAGAGTGTATTCATACCACGGTTCAAGCAGAACGCTTTCCGCATACATAAGTCCGTTACGTACCGCACGGAAAGTCGCCTGACGGAAGTCTCCGCCCTCAGTGTGCTTCAGATGTGCCCTGCCGGATACGACTGTTATCTTCATGTCAGTAAGAGGAGAACCAGTAAGAACACCTAAGTGAGTCTTTTCATTAAGATGAGTAAGGACAAGCCTCTGCCAGTTCTTGTCGAGTACTTCCTCACGGCAGTCGGTATCAAACATCATTCCGCTTCCCGGCTCACCCGGTTCAAGGAGAAGGTGGACCTCAGCATAGTGGCGCAGAGGTTCGTAATGACCTACACCCTCAGACTTAGTTCTTATGGTTTCCTTGTAGGCAATGTTTCCGTGAACAAAATCTACTTTAAAATGGAAACGTTCATCAAGCAGAGTCTTCAGAATATCCAGCTGCATCTCGCCCATTACCTGAACGTGGATCTCCTTAAGCTGCTCGCTCCAGATAACATGAAGCTTCGGATCTTCGCTTTCAAGTTTTCTGAAGGCACCAAGCGCTTCTGAAATATTCACATCATCAGGCAGATCAGCCTTGTATGTTAATACAGGCTCAAAGAAATCAGAAACGGAATCTTCCTCGGTGCCGATTCCCTGTCCGGGATAAGTTTCATCAAGTCCTGTTGCAGCCACTATCATACCCTGGACGGCTTCATCCACAGGCTGGAACTTAAGTCCGGAATAGACACGGAGACGACTTATCTTCTGCTCACCGATCATATCACGGACACGAAGCTTACCGCCTGTTATCTTCATGTGAGTAAGCCTGTTCCCCTGTTCGTCCTCGCTTATCTTGAAAACCCTTGCTCCAAGGTCTTCTGTTTCAGCCGGAGCTTCAGTAAATCTGTCAATGGCTCTCAGAAAAGCGTCAACACCATCAAGCTTCAGCGCTGAACCGAAGAAACACGGAAAGATCTTTCTTTCCTTAATGCATCTTATCAGATCACTGTCATCAAAAGTCTCACCGTCGAAGAACTTCTGCATAAGGACTTCATCGTGAGACGCTGCTTCTTCCATAAATTCTTCAGAAGCAAGATCCTTGTCGAAACGGCAGCAGGAATCATCAAGTTTCTTCTTGGCGTCAGCAATAAGATTATCCCTGTTGGTACCCGGAAGATCCATCTTGTTAATAAACACAAACACAGGAATGCTGTAACGTTCAAGCAGCTTCCACAGAGTACGTGTATGGTTCTGTACACCATCTGAGCCGTTGATCACAAGGACAGCATAGTCAAGCACCTGAAGCGTCCTTTCAGTCTCGGCTGAAAAATCGATATGTCCGGGAGTGTCGAGAAGAGTTATTTCAGTATCATCAAGGTGGATAACAGCCTGTTTTGAGAAAACAGTGATGCCGCGTTCCTTTTCAACATTACTTGTATCAAGAAAAGAGGTCTTATGATCAACACGTCCCAGTTTTCTTATGTCTCCGGAACTGTAAAGCAGTCCTTCCGACAAACTGGTCTTGCCTGAATCAACGTGTGCAAGGATTCCGACAACAAGCCTTTTCATTTTTCCCGCTCCTTTATATAAAAATACTCCGGACCCAAAATGGATATGGATCCGGAGAAACAGATTCAAAGAACTTTATTTAATGATCTTTAAATTATTCGTTTTCAGCATCTTCAGCTTCGTCTTCTGAAAGAAGAGCACGCATTGAGAGGCTTACACGCTTGTTATCGATATCACATTCTGTGATCTTAGCTTCAACTTCCTGACCGATAGTGAGAACGTCCTTAACGTTTTCAACTCTCTGGTTAGCGATCTGTGAGATGTGGATAAGACCGTCAACACCGTCGATAATGCTTGCGAAAGCACCGAATGGTGTGATTGAAACGATTGTAGCCTTAACTACATCACCGATCTTGTAAGAATCAGCGAATTTCTGCCATGGGTTGTCTTCAGCCTTCTTATAGCCGAGTGAGATTCTGCCAGTTTCCTGGTTGAGTTCCTTGATGTAAACTTCAAGAGTGTCGCCAACCTTAACAACTTCTGATGGGTGCTTGATTCTCTTCCATGAGAGTTCTGAAACGTGAACCATACCGTCGATTCCGCCGAGGTCAACGAATGCACCGTAGTTAGTGATTGACTTAACTTCACCCTTGTATGTCTTGCCGATTTCTGCATCTTCCCAGAACTTCTTCTGAGCTTCTTCTCTTGCAGCCTTGGCAACGAGCTTGATAGAACCAACGGCTCTTCTTCTCTGTGGGATAACGTCGATAAGCTTGAGAGTAACCTTCTGCTTAACGAGCTTCTCGATGTCTTCGTCACGGCCGAGACCTGTCTGTGAAGCAGGTACGAATACGCCGATGCCGTCAACGAGAACGATAACGCCGCCCTTAACAGCTCTCTGAACTGTACCTTCGAGAATCTTTTCTTCTTCCATAGCCTTAACTATGTTGTCGAAGCCAACCATTTCGTCAACTTTCTTCTTTGAGAGAGTTGCAATACCGTCCTGGTCGTTGATCTTGATTACTACGAGGTCAACAACGTCGCCTACGCTTACTACATCTTCAGGCTTCTTTGTCGGATCGCTTGAAAGCTCAGAAGCGCTGATGAAGCCTGTATGCTTAGTTCCGATGTCAACAGTTGCTTCAGAATTGTTAACAGCAACAATGGTTCCCTTGATCCTTTCACCTGTATGTATTTTCTTGAAGGACTGTTCAAGTGCCTCCGCGAAGTTAATTTCCTCTTCCTGATTTTTCTGGATTTCGCTCATTTTTAGAATAACCTCCTTAATTATATAAGCCGGTGTGGATGCTCCGGCTGTGACACCAATCTCAGACGCGCCTGTCAGATCTATATCATAGAGTTCATCGGAATTCTCTATGTGATAAGACGGACAATACCTGCTGCAAACATTGAATAGCTTGATCGTATTGGAACTGTGTTTTCCGCCGATCACGATCATGACATCTGATCGTTTAGCCAGTTCGATAGCCGCTGTCTGTCTGTCCGACGTGGCGTTACAAATCGTATCGAAAACCTCAGTCACATCTTTGAAGGTATCCGGAATAATGTCAACACATTTATTCCACACTATTATATTATACGTGGTTTGAGACACAATTGCAACCTTTTTTTTCAAAAAACCGATTTTTTTTTGAAATATTTCTTTAAGTTCCTCTTCATTGGCAAATACATAGCATTCGCCTACACAATGTTTTACAATTGCGTCAACTTCTGGATGATTCGCATCTCCAGCAATAAGTACCACTTTTCCCTGTTCTGACTGTTCTTTTACTATTTTATGAATCCTTGCTACAAAAGGACATGTAGCATCAATATATTCATTTCCCATTTCATTTAGCTGATCATAGATACATCTGCCAACTCCATGAGACCTGAGTATTAATCTTTCGTCACTTTGAAGCTCAGAAAGCTCATTTACTATTCTGACACCTTTTGATTCAAGTTCAGCGACAACGTCCTTGTTATGGATGATAGGACCGAAAGTTGCCACCTTTCCGCCTTTTTCGATCTCAGCATAGACCATTTTCACAGCACGGTCAACGCCGAAACAGAAACCTGCTGACTTTGCTACTTCAATTCCCATATTACTTCTCCACCAGTTCAGTTATAGCGTCCATGATCGTGAGTTTCAGCATT
>JBGUVZ010000397.1:0-3859 GCA_045220685.1 Oscillospiraceae bacterium
CCTTTCTTCTTTTGTAAAAATCAAAGCCTCAAATAAATCCTCCATCGGATCCACAACACCGTAACGATCATAGTATTCTCCACCAATGATACTCTTGATGATTCGCCTTCTGACTTCCCATGATTCTTTTTTCAGTTCCGGGCTTCTTATGATATCTTCGCAAATATCATAGATCTCTTCTATTTCAAACTGATCATCAATGTACGGCTCATATTTTAAGTTTTCAATAAGTCTTTTGATCTCTTTCCACTGCTCTTCAAGGTATGATCCCTCTGGAGCATTCTTCTCTGAAGCAATCTCAGCTTTCAAATAATTCATTAGTTTCTCTTTTTCAGAAAGAGTAAGTGTATCAAGCATATCATATATATCAGGACGATACATTGTAATTCCCCCTCTTTATTTCATCCTTAACCTAAAGTTATCCTCAACTTTATCCTCAACTTTTATCCTCAACTTTTATCCTCAACTTCAGTCAAACTTTGTAACATTTATTTTTGTATATAGTTGAATATATCGACTAAAAAGAATATATTCAAACAACTTTTCAAGTCTATAAGCAAATTACCGTCATTTGCCGTCATTTACCGCCATTTGGCATTGATTGATTTATTTTAGAATAAATCTGAATAATTGAAAGATAAACCTCGAATGTACGGGATTTAAATCAGTTTTCTTTTCTCACAGAAAACTGGCAAACGCCAATTTACCATCATTTACTATCATTTGTTATCATATGGCATCTAATGATCTTATTAAGCGTTTAGGTTTCTATTTCAAAGACAAACCACATAATTACGTGCTTATATAATGACTTTTTTCACATACTGATGTTTATATTAATCCCATAGATTTATAGAATCTGTACGCTGTCATGTTTTCACAGTCGAACATAATTCCATAACTTAACGCCTCGGCATCCGGTTTACTGAAATTATTAGTCTCATTTTCAAAACGTTCTGCAAGACTTGTAAGGAACTTCATAATTGGTTTCGGAAGTATCAATATTTTTACAGAAACATTTAAAGAATCATCTTCCTGCAGTAATAAGTCAGACATTTTTTGAGTAAGGACCTCTTCCGCTTTAGCTATATCTTCCTCGCTCGCCTTTACATCATCTTCAAGTATACATATTGGCATATCAAAAAATTTCAATCCAATAAGAGAAACCGCAAAAATAAAGTTTCTGTTTTGAGTATCATCGTATAAAAGATCGCCTTCCTTTACGTTACCGTTGGTAATATACACACTATTATCCTGAACTGGATTTGCTGGACCGATAATGAACTCCGGAGTTGTGATCTGGTATGAAGGATCATAAATTTCTTCGAGATCAAACTGATATGCTATAAAATCTGTTTTTTCTTTGCTGTAGCCAAGATCTTCAGCTGCCTTAATAATATTTTTTCTTGCGTCAACAAAAGTTGAATCATCATTAAAACCATTGGAAATTGAATTGTACCATATTTTCGATATATCTTTTTTATCAAAGTAAACGGACTTATCCATGGCTGCTGCAACGTGACTTATCAAAACGCATATAGTATGTTCCTCACCGTTTTCACGCTCCCATACTTCATCTTTATACTTTGTACATACTTCATTGGTTAATTCAAAACCTTCTTCAGTTGTATTGAAATTTAATAAGTCCCTTATGTGCAAAGGAGTACCATCAGTCGCTCTGTAATTCGTACCGATGATCCAGTCTTTTGAATCTGTTGCAAGGCAACCGAAAACATCAGCATAGGCTTCATTTATTCCCTTGTATTCAATTGACGCTGACGATGAAGTTAATGAATCAAATACAGCGTGTGTATATTCATGTGCCAGTACTTCCGGAGTGAATACCATAGCATATTTATATTCTTTCGGAGGATTAATAAAGAAAGCATTAATACCTCCAGATGTCCACGAAGCATTATCGTAACAATTACTGCATTCAGTGAGTGCTGTTATAGTATGCGATTTACCGTCATATGAATAGCGATCAAAATTCTTTACATAGTAGTCATAGACTTTCTGAAGACCGGTATAAGCTTCTACAGCAATTGGATTATCAAATTCACTGGTATCACTTATTATATTTACATTTGCATTAGATCCTCCATATATTTCTATCAGTGCCCCAATGAGAACAAATAAATTATCATTACCTTCATAGTTCATTTTCCTGTTACATATCCAGAAACTTTGATTATCCAAAACCTGTATCTTTCTATTTATATCATTCAGTCTGTATTCTTTAGCTGCACCGAAATCAGCAAGAGTAGCTGGAAATTTTATTTCTCTGTTATCTTCAGTTTTTCCTGAACACTGTGCTTCTTCAGGAAGAAATAAATTTTGTGATAAAGATCTGATATTAACATTACCATCCGTAATCAACGCTTCGTAAATTCCACCGTCAGAAGAATAGATTACACTTTTTTCAACAAGAACTCCGTTCACATAGCTGTAACCATTATCATATATCTGATATGGCTCGCTGATCATTTTAGATCCATCATTCCATTCCTTGATCATCTCTTCAGCATCATTAATTTCTATTTCACCGGTAAACGTCTCCGGAGTTTCAAATATGCTGTTAGTAATCTTTGTAACTTCACCGGTTTCACGGTACACTGTGAACATCAGTGAACTGCCTTCAATCTGCATACTATGATAATACGCTGGAATAATATACAGAGTATATATTGATCCCGGATTACATACAGCATCCCAGAAAATGATATCAGAATGAATTCCCAGAGTATCTCTGTACGCTTCAGCAGCTGTTAAAGCATCTTCAGTATTGAAAATATGAAAGTTACCAAAATCGCCGTCCATATAACGAACCTGATCATTATTCTCAGGATTAAGCTGAAGTTTCATTTTCCGAGGATATGTGCCATTAATAATTTCTTCTTTATTAATAACCGGAATCTCTGAAATATCCTGTTCATTTGTAGTTATCACATTTGCATTATATGTTAAAGCAGCCTTTCCTATCAGAAATGAATACTCCTGTTTAAGTGTAACACTTACCGACTTTGTTTCAGGTTCTTTCACAGTAGCATTTCCTTCATCATCTATAGTTATATAAGAAGAATCAGACAACCACGACACGTTATATGTTTTTCCTTTGTAATCATAAGAAACCGGAACTGTAAAATCATTATAAAGATATTCTATTGATTCATAGTCGCTATAAAATTCAAAAGGATATCTGTCAGCAAACTGATACAGCTTTTTTTCAGCGATATGGTCGCACACTTTCTGAGCACCTTTATACGAAAGGATCACTAAGGCAACCAAAAGGAGAAATTTTAAGAACCTGTGTTTTTTACGTGGCTTTTTAGGTTTAGCATTTTTCTGCGTTTTTTCAGGTTTATCGGCAATGTTTTTACTTTGTTTTTGTTTAAGTATCATTAAAGAATATTATCCTTTCAAATGTATTATAAACCGCTTAATAATATTTAAAAATATTTATATAGATTTTTTTATGATATTACAGCATAACAATTTTGAAATAGTCTGTAATACGCACAAATAATATTATATCATAAGTTGTTGTTTATCGCAATAAAAAATATTAGCCTGTTCATCTTGAATAGCCAAAAATAGCAAAAGCAATTCGCTGCACATTTTCTCTTTCTATTGCCTGTATATCTGAAATATGTTATACTTAGATTACTAAAACGAACAAGGAAGGAGCAGATTTTGTGAAATTGAACATCAGAGCATCATATGACAGTTTCCGTGAACTCCGAGAAAATAATGCATATTACATAGATAAGACAGATTTAATAGAAGAGTTCCTTATCGATAAATTTGATAAGGCTGTTCTTTTTGCACGTCCGAGAAGATTCGGAAAGACCCTGACAAT
>JBGUVZ010000398.1:0-13642 GCA_045220685.1 Oscillospiraceae bacterium
AAATACATGGTAAACGACAAATATAAGAAAAGGCGCGCCCTTTTCGGAACGCGTCTTTTCTGAGTTTATATTTTCGCAGTATTACCTGAGAAGCTTGCCTTCACATTCATGAGGAAGTCTTGTATGCGCATTTTCACCTATAAAAGCTTCAGCTTCTTCGTTTCTTTTTTTCAGTTCTTCTTCACGACGTCTCTGTTCTTCTTTTATCTTTTCTTCGTTTTCCTTCAGTTTTTCTTCTGCTTCCTTCAGCTTTTCCTCAGCCTTTTTCTTTAAGCCCCCGTTCTCATCGTCATCATGTCCCGGATGCACAGGATGTGAAGGAGCGACAGGAGGAGAAGGCTGTACCGGATCATCTTCCGGTGGAACTACGCCTGGTTCAGCCGGATGAGAAGGTTCCTGCGGAGGATTTGGGCCTGCCGGTTCGGAAGGTGTTTCCGGATGCACAGGTTCTTCTGCAGGAGTTACTTTTTCCGGTGCCGGAGGATCTGCAGGACCTGCCGGAGCACTCTCATGTGTCACCGGTCCTTCGGACGGTGCAGAAGGAGAAGCCAGATTTTCCGGTTTATGATCCGGAGACGGTTCATTCTTCTTTTCAGCAGCTGTATCTGCCTTCTTTTCAGTAACTGTTTCTCCTGCTGTTTCTGCAGCCTTTTCGGTTACTTCAGTTACAGTAGTCACAGGTGCTGTTTCCCCTTCAGTAGTAACAGTGGTTACTGTTGTTTCAGCAGCAGTGGTCTGCGAAACAGTAGTTGTAACATATGAGTTCTGTTCATCGTGCCTTCCGTCAAAGGCATTCTGTACGCTGTTCCGTATGGACCAGAGTCCGACTGCAGCAACAGCAAATACTGCCGCAGCAGATATCAACGGACGAATATTGAAACGTACTGGACGTTTTATGATCTCAGTTATCACTTCAGCATTTTCAGAATCTGATACAGGTGGTTCATCCGGAAGAGAAGCCAGAAGCGTTCTGAGCCTGCTGTCATAGTCATCAGGAATAAGATTCTTTTTATTTTTAATACTTTCTTTCAGCATATCTTTGCTCATAACAATTCACACCTTTCTATAATGTAATCAGTTCCTTCAGTTTTTTTCGGCCTCTGTTAAGCCTTGACTTCACCGTTCCGGGGGCAATATCAAGATACTCTGCGATCTGGTTTACCGGAATGTCATTATAATAAAACATTATAATGACCGTTCGGAATTCTTCTTCAAGAGTATTGACTATCTCCCACATTTCATCGTGGTAGTCACTGTAAGACGGTTCCGAGGTCATTTCTTCAATTGGCTGAAGATTTTTATTTTTTCTGCATATGCTGTATGCTTCGTTGATAACGATACGTGTTATCCACGACTTGAAATATTGTTGCTCACGCAGCTGACTGAAATTTTCAAAAGCTTTCATTATCGCACTGCACACGGCATCTTCCGCATCAGTGTCATTCCGCAGTATTGACTTTGCCGTAAAGAATAGCGAGTCTTTGTATTTCATAACCAGCTGACCGAACTGTTCCTTTGAATTCATATAATAGTATCCCCTCTGGTCGTAAATCCGATATGTTTATTGTACATTCGAAATAAGGGTCTGTCAATACATCACTAATTAGATGCACGGGGAAATGAAAAGGTTCCCGGTTTTCAAAAAAATTTGTACGCAGCGGAATTTATACAGATTTTCTTTCATTACTAATATAGTATAATAAACTTCATTAAAACAGCTGTCACATAAAAATCAAAAAAATTTCAAATATTTTTTTATTTTCCGGGAACCTTTTGCGAAACCGGTGCATCTAATTAACATAGAAAACAAAAACTGCAGTTTGGGATCTATAAAAATGGTTAATGCCAGTCATTTTTAGTCAAAAATCTTTTTACACTTACAAAACCTATAAACACAATCTTTAAAGGAACACTTAACACCCGGAGATCCGGACCAAACGGATCTCCGCAGAGAGTGTTTCCGGGATCTATTCTGAAGGGAGGTCTGTTCCGTAATTTCAGGCGGGACAGGAATTACTATGAAAATCAATAAGATCATCGCTGGAATCTCAGCAATCTCAATGCTCGCAACAAGCGCAACAGCAATCGCAGCTGCTGCAGAAACTGAAGAAGAAGCAGTAGCAGAAGCTCCTGTAGTTATCGCTCCTGCTGAACTTCCTGAAGCTCCTGAAGCTCCAAAGCCTCCGGTAATCGACGAAGAGGAAGAAGCTGCAAGAAGAGCTGAAAGAGAAGCTAAGAGAGCTGAAGACGAAGCTAAGCGTGAAGCTGAAAAGGCTGAACGTGAAGCTAAGGAAGCTGAGAAGAAGGCTGAAAGAGAAGCTAAGAAGGCTGAAGACGACGCTAAGCGCGAAGCTGAAAAGGCTGAACGTGAAGCTAAGGAAGCTGAAAAGAAGGCCGAAAGAGAAGCTAAGAAGGCTGAAGATGATGCTAAGCGCGAAGCTGAAAAGGCTGAACGTGAAGCTAAGGAAGCTGAAAAGAGAGCTGAAAGAGAAGCTAAGAGACTTGAAGACGAAGCTAAGCGTGAAGCTGAAAGAGCTGAACGTGAAGCTAACAAGCCTGAACCACCGGTACCGCCAGTACTCGAAGATGGTGAAAAGCCTGAACCTCCAGCTCCTCCGGTACCACCAGTACTTGAAGACGGTGAAAAGCCTGAACCTCCAAAGCCAGAGGATCTTCCAAAGCCTGACAAGCTCGCTCACTGCCACAAGATAGATGACCTCATCAATCTCGCAGTTGATACAGTTTTACCAGCTACTGAAGAACTCAGCGACGAAGAGATCGTTGACATCACAGCTATCGCTGTTCCGCTTATCAGAAACATGGAAAAGCCACAGATCAAGGCTCTCGTAAAGGAAGTTCTTGCTGACGGCGTTATCGATGCAAATGACCTCGTAACTCTTAAGGGTATGCTCGCTGAAGCAGCTGCCAAAGAAGAAGCTGCAGTAGCAGTTATAACAGAAGAATAATTCATCTGTTTCTCCCGCAATGACTTTTAAGCATTGCGTTCCCTGAACTCTCGTCAGACACTGATCTCTGCTAAAAAGTGTCTGACAGAGATAATAATTAAATTAAAAGTGTGTATAATCTGACCGTGTTAAAGCATAAAATATAATAACCGTAAACCACAGTGCATTTTCTTTCTCTGCTGCACTGTGGTTCTTTTTTTCTCTACACACATATGCATAAAAACGCCCAATATACCGGTCAAAAAATCAGCAGAAAAAATTTCAATAAGGGTCTATGCAACTCCGGAAAAAAATATTATAATAATTATGTAGGCTTTTTTGGCCTTCATATTTTTTTACATTTTATCAGAAAGGAAATATGCCAGATGAACAGAGTAAAGGTAGTAATATGCGGCAAAGAGTATACTATCCGCACTGACGAGGAACCAACTTATGTTTACAACCTCGCAAGAAAGCTAGAAAAGAACATTGCTGAACTCGTAGGCGTAAATGTCAACCAGTCGGTCTACTCCGCATCTGTTATGATAGCACTTTCAACACTCGACGAAATGAACCGCTGCAACGAAGACAATGACAATCTTCGTTTACAGCTCAAGGATTATGCAGATGAAGCTTCAAGGGCTCGCCTTGAACGCGACAGTGCATTGCGCGAAGTTGAACTGCTTAAAAACAGGATAGCAGAACTCGAGAAAAAATCCGGAAAATAAGGTTTGAAAACTATGGAATTACTTGCTCCGGCGGGAAATACAGAATCACTTGTCGCCGCACTTCGCTGCGGTGCTGATGCCGTATACATCGGCGGAAAAAGTTTTTCCGCAAGACAGAACGCCTCAAACTTTGACATTACTGAAATGAAGGAAGCAGCCAGACTGTGCCACCGGTACGGCGCGGCACTTCATATTGCAGTAAACACAGTTATAACAGACAGTCAGACGGACGAATTCATCCGCGAGATAAGAAAATACGCGGAACTTTCACCGGATGCCTTCATCGTACAGGATCCGGGTGCAGCATACATCATAAGAAATACTGTGCCTGACATACCGTTACACGCATCCACCCAGATGACAGTCCATACTCCCGGAGGCGCGAAATTTGCAAAAGACCTCGGATTTTCAAGAGTAGTCATTTCAAGGGAAGCAAGCAGACAGATGATATCCGAAATAACATCGCATGGACTCGAAACAGAGATCTTCATTCACGGAGCTCTGTGCATGTCGGTCTCAGGCCAGTGCTATATGTCCGCGATGATAGGCTCTAGGAGCGCTAACAGAGGCTTGTGCGCACAGAGCTGCCGTCTTCCGTTTTCACCTGTCGGACATCCTGACGAGCATTGCCTCTCACTGAAAGATCTTTCCCTTATCGGACACATTGACGAGATAAAAAAACTCGGCGTGACATCCTTAAAAATCGAAGGCAGAATGAAACGCCCTGAATATGTTGCAGCTGCTGTGACTGCGTACAGGACCGCACTTGACGGCGGTACGCCGGACACTGAAATGCTGAAGGCTGTTTTTTCAAGGAACGGCTTTACAGACGGTTATTTTACAGACTGCAGAAAAAACATGTTCGGGATGCGTGACAAGGAAGATGTTATTTCATCTTCGACAGTTCTGCCTGACCTGCGTCAGCTTTACAGAAAGGAACGTAAAATTTCCGTGCTGGATTTTGACGTAAGGATCATTAAGGAAAATCCGGTAACACTGACTGCATCAGACGCAGACGGCTTTACATGCACGGTTACAGGCGCAGAACCTGAAACTGCTGTAAACAGAGCCGTTACCGAAGAAGATGTACAGAAACAGCTTTCAAAACTCGGTGATACCATATACACCGCCGGCAGAAACACGATTACTGTCGGAGAAGGTCTTTCCGTTCCGGCTTCATTACTCAACCAGTTAAGAAGAGAAGCCGTGGAAAAGCTGTACAGCATGCGCGAGGAAAGAAAACCATACCGGACAGACACATCATTCAGCATTAAAACCAATGCCGGAGAACGCAGGCTGCGTACATCGCGTCCTGCCATACGCGTGCGTCTGGAAAAGGCTTCATCAGTGACAGCCCATGATCTGACAAATGCAGAATATATCATACTTCCTCTCGGAGAAATAATAAAAAGCGCAGACAAGCTCGGTTTCTGCAAGGAAAAAATTATTGCCGAGCCGCCGCGCTTCATTTATGACGAAGAGAAACTGAAAAAAGAACTTAAGTACATTCTGGATCTCGGATTCAGAAATCTCATGTGCTCCAACGTGGCATATCTAAGCACGGGAAAAGAGCTTGGATTCGTCCTTCACGGCGATTTCGGACTTAACGTTACCAACCGGTTTTCAGCAGAAGAGCTTGCAAACCGTGGTTTAAATGATCTTACGCTTTCCTTCGAACTTAAATCAGTTCAGGCTGGAAACATATCATGTTCTTCAGGAACAGGTATCATAGCGTACGGAAAGGTCCCGCTCATGCTTACTGTAAACTGTCCTGTAAAAAATTCTGTCGGATGCGGGAAATGCCGTCATTCCATTACAGACCGTACAGGCAGACGATTCAGGGTAATGTGCAGCGAAGGCTATGCAGAGGTTTTCAATTCAGAAGCAATATATCTTGCAGACAAACCTGAAACTTATGAGAAACTGGACTTTATCACACTTTTCTTTACTGACGAAAGTGAAAAAGAAATAAAAAAGATATTTTCAGATTACGCTGAAGAATCCCAGGCAGCCCCTCAGGGTATCACCAGAGGACTTTACTTCCGCGGAATAAAATAAAGGACTCTGATCCGAAACAGTACCGGATTACAGGCACTGCGGCAGTGATCAGCATCTCCTTCAAATTTTCAGAAAGGATATACGAGTTAATGAAAATGACAAAAAAAGGTTTTGTATTTCTCATTCTTATTGTAAGTGCCCTGATCGTAGGCGCATATGTCAGTGAACACACTAGCAGCGGCATTCTCTCCTACACAGCATCATTCGGGTTCGGGCATGACGTACCGATCACCCTAAACCTCATTATCATTACCCTCTCATTAGGATTTACATTCAACATCAGCATAGCTCAGATCCTGTGTCTCATAGGCTCTGTAGCTGTCTACGCAGTTTTTTCAAAATTCATCGACTGATCGCACCCTATTGTCACAGCACTATATTACTTAAAAACCATAAAAATATCCACACACAAGATTTATCAGCTTAAGTTCAAGAGGAGAATGATAGATGTTTACAAAAGACATTGGTATAGATCTGGGTACTGCCAATACACTTATATATATGAAAGGCAAGGGCATAATCATCCGCGAACCTTCTGTCGTTGCCGTTAATACCAAGGATGAAAGCGCAAGCTATGTCGGAAAGGAAGCCAAGGAGATCATAGGAAAGACACCGGGTTCCATAGTTGCTGTAAGGCCGCTCAAAAACGGTGTAATCGCTGACTTTGACATAACAACCACCATGCTTGCACAATTCATAAAAAAAGCTTTAAAAGGAAAACCTTTTTCAAAGGCAAGAGTTACTGTATGCATTCCTTCAGGTGTAACACCAGTTGAAAGAAGAGCAGTCAAGGACGCTGCCGAACTTGCCGGAGCAAAAAAGGTCTACATAATAGAGGAACCGATGGCGGCCGCCATTGGTGCTGGTCTTCCGGTATCTGAACCGGTTGGCAACATGATAGTTGACATAGGCGGCGGAACAAGTGAGGTCGCTGTTATCTCGATGGGCGGCATAGTAACAGCCCGCTCCATAAGAATAGCCGGTGACGAACTTGACAATGCCATTGTCGGATACATAAGAAGAAAATTCAACATGCTCATCGGCGAAAGAACTGCTGAGGAGATCAAACTTAAGATCGGTTCAGCCTTTGCAGGTGATGCAGTTGAAAAAATGACTATCAGGGGACGAAACCTTATCAACGGTCTCCCTGAAAATATAACCGTAACCTCAGACGATATAAGAGAAGCTCTTTCGGATCCGCTTTCAAAGATAATCGACGCAATAAAGGTCACACTTGAAAAGACTCCGCCGGAGCTTGCCGCTGATATCATCGAACAGGGCATAACGCTCTGCGGAGGGGGCGCACTCTTAAAGGGACTGGATACCCTTATCAACAGCGAAACAGGTATGCCTGTCTACATCGCTGAATATCCGCTGGACTGTGTTGCCGAGGGCACAGGAAGAGTTATTGAAAACTACCAGAAGTATGAGGACGCGCTCAGCGAATACGGACCAAAATACTATTGATCGGAGTAAAAAATGCGAGATTTTTTCAGAAGCATTAAGTTCAAACTGATATTGTGTATTATTGCTCTTGCAATAGGCATAATGCTTTATTCCCTTTCACAGGCAGGCTATTCAGTAGGAAGCTCAAAAGCTGTCAACACGCTGGCCATGCCGTTCCGCTACGCTTCAACAGCTGTATACAACGGACTTGACAAGGGAGTATCATACATCTTCAGTTCAAAGAAATACTATGAGGAAAATCTTGAATTGCAGGATGAAATAAACCGTCTCAGAAACGAACTGGTTGACTATGAAAATACCAGAGCAGAACTCGACGAACTCAAAAAATTTATGGGCATAAAGCAGAGGCACTCAGACTACGTGCTCTCTCCTCCGTGCCGTGTACTTTCCTACAATGCAAACGACCCGTTCTGTTCATTTATGATCGACAAGGGAAGCCGCGACGGAATATCTGTCGGCGACCCTGTTGTAACATCAGCGGGTCTTGTAGGAGCAGTTTCTGAATTATCAGAAAAATACTGCACAGTAAAGACCATTCTCTCACCGGAGCTGTCCGTAGGAATAAAGGTACAGAACAAAGGTGACACAGGAATACTCGAAGGTGACATAAAATATGCCACTGACGGTCTCAGCCAGCTGATCTATCTTCCTAAGGATACAAAGATCAAAGCCGGTGACACAATAATCACAACAGGTACAAGCGGTCTTTTCCCTGCCGGATATCTTGTGGGCACAGTAAAGGAAACGGGTGCTGCAGACAGCGGTATATCCTACTATGCTTCCGTAACTCCTTTTGCCGACATAAGAAAGCTTTCAAGCGTTATGGTCGTAACAGACTTTGAAGGCAAGGGCGAATCAGAAGATGATTACAAAAAGGCCGAAGAAAACTCACAGGACAGCGCTGCATCGCAGAGCATAACAGATCCTGAGAAAAAAGGTGAATCAGATGGGAATTAGGATGATCTCCTCCAGGAAGAAACGCAGATTTGCCGTTATCCGCTGGCTGGTGTTTTCCGTGATAATCTGGTTTGCCTTCATTTTCATGACCACCGGCAGCTTTATCAAGCCTAACATACTCATCCCGGTAGCACTTTGCATATCAATGGATGAAGACGCTCTTGTAAGCGCAGTGATAGGTTTTGTATGCGGCTTTTTAAGCGACCTTGCCATGGGAGACCTTATCGGTTCGGGAGCAATAATACTTATTTTCGGATGTGTCTGCACTTCGCTTCTTTTTACACGTCTTTTAAGGCAGATACTTCTGAACTTTTCAGTGATAATGATCCTCTATTCAGCGATTCATTTTTCATTCAAGTATTTCTTCTCCTACATGATCTGGGGATACGACAGCGAACAGATACTTCTTATGGAATACATTCTTCCGGAATTTATCCTTACCGTTGTGTCGATGATCGCAGTTTATCCTGCCATAAGGAAAATAAGAAAGCTCCTTACACTGAGAAAGCGATATGAGCCGGAAGACAATCAGGCTCTTATAAAGGACTGATCAAATGAATGCTATCACAGAAAAAATCAGGGCCGCACTGATAATCTGCGGAGTCCTTACGATATCTGCCGGAGCAGGCGTAAAACTCATGAAGATACAGATCGTTGATCATGAGGTCTACACGGCAGACAAACCCAGTGTCTACACTGAGGAACAGACGCTTCATGCGACCCGCGGCGAAATAAAGGATGTACGCGGTGTTCCGATAGTTGAAAACAAGCTGGGATTCAATGTAATAATACAGAAATCGACATTTCCTGAGGATAACCGAGAAGCAAACGAGGTCATTCTCAGGATCGCTGATTTTCTGACCCGTGAAGGCTACAGATATTACGATTCACTGCCTATGACAACTGAGGCTCCGTTTGAATTCACAACGGAAGACGAAGATGATCTGTCATATCTGAAATCATCACTGGGCGTAAACGTCTATGCTACTGCTGAAAACTGCATGGACAAATTCATCGTGGATTACGACATCGATGAAAGCTACACCGACAAAGAAAAAAGAATAATCGCCGGACTGCGCTACGAAATGAAGCGCCGCGACTTCTCACTGAGCAACATCTTCACGCTCTGTGAAGATATCGACATAAGCGCCGTAACCAAAATAAAGGAAATGGGGCCGGAAATTCCGGGTGTCGAGATACTCGAAGATGCCATAAGAACCAATCCGGTTGTTGACGTTATCCCTCATGAGATAGGAACAGTCGGACCGATCTACGCCGAAGAATATGAAGAGCTCAGAAACAAGGGCTATTTCATGAATGACTATGTCGGCAAAAGCGGCATAGAAAAAGGAATGGAAGACGTACTCCGCGGCAAAAACGGGATATGTGAGATCACCGTACAGAACAACGGCGTGATCTCATCGGAAGTGACCGAGCCTGCCGTACCGGGAAACACTGTACACCTTACCATCGACTCAGGTTTCCAGCGTGACGTTCAGAAAATCCTCGAGGACTTCATGACTTACCTCAACGAAAACGACGAGGAATGCTTCGGAATAAGCAAGGGAGCAATAGTTGTTCTTGACGCAAAGGACAACGACGTTCTCGCACTTGCAACAGCGCCGACCTACAGACTGGACGACTACATAGAAAACTACTCCGAGGTATTAAACCGTGAAGGCACTCCCCTTGTGGACCGCGCAACAGACGGTCTTTACCGTCCGGGTTCAACATTCAAAACGGTAACTGCAACAGCAGGTCTCAACGAAGGAACAGTTACTCCGAATTCAACATTTTACTGCGGAACGGAATACCGTTTCTACGAACATACCGTATACTGTACCGGTTATCATGAAAACATAGCCGCAACCGAAGCTATACGTGTTTCATGTAACATCTACTTCTACGAACTTTCACGTCTTCTCGGTATAGACAAGATAATCGAATATGCTCACCATTACGGACTGGGCACCACGCTTGGTCTTGAAAGCGGTGACTCGGAAGGATATATCGCTGGCCCTGAGACAAGTGCAATGCTCGGCGTTGAATGGTACTCAGGAGGTCTTCTTCAGGCGGCAATCGGTCAGGAGGAAACGAGGATCACACCTCTCCAGATGGCTGTTGCTGCATCAACTATCGCCAACCGCGGCGTCAGATACAAACCGCACCTTGTAGACAGCATCTATGACTACAAGGGCAACAAGGTGGATGACGTTCCTCCGGAAGTTGCAGAAACAATAAAAACAAACTATGACTATGTTTACCCTACGATAATAAACGGTATGATCGGTGCTTCACACAACACACCGGAAGGCGAGTTCTCACTCAACGATCTCGGATATGACGTGGCTATCAAGACAGGTACTCCTCAGACTACGTCAAGTGAACGTACAAGTACCGCAGTTATAGGTTTCGCACCTGCTGACGATCCCGTAATTGCATTTTCAGCAATTATAGAAGATGGTAAAAATTCAAAATATCTGGTAAGAAAACTGATAGACTGCTATAACAGACATTATGGTAATACAATAAGCTGATTTCCCCCGCGATTTTTCAGTACGTTTTGTACCATTTAAACAAATGTCTGAAAATAAATCGTGTATAATAACAATTTTCAGTTTTAGATTCAAAATAACTTTGACAAAACCGGTATTTATGGTACAATAGAATTATATATAAAATTAGTATGGGGAAGAATCTAATCAGAAAGGATATGATCATCAATGACTATAGCATTAATAGCACATGACTCAAAAAAAGAACTTATGGTACAGTTCTGTATCGCATACTGCGGTATACTCTCAAGAAACAATCTCTGTGCAACAGGCACAACAGGCAAGCTGGTAAGTGAATCTACCGGGCTTAACATAAAAAGATATTTAAGCGGCTCACAGGGCGGCGACCAGCAGATCTCATCAAGGATCTCATGCGGTGAAATAGACATCCTCCTGTTCTTCAGGGATCCTATCACACCAAAGGCAAACGAACCTAACGACATCGAACTTCTCAGACTCTGTGATGTTCATAACGTTCCTGTTGCAACAAACATAGCAACAGCCGAAGCACTCATCCTCGCTCTTGAAAGAGGCGACCTCGACTGGCGTGCTTACGGTACACCTGAATTATAATTGCAGTAAAACGGAATTAATTATTTCTTTTACTGTATACTTTAATACGATTTCAAAGGAGTTTTTTAACAGATGGCTTTAATTGTTCAGAGACCGCTTGGTACAGCTGACGTAACACCGGCAGATATGCACAAATGGTATACTGTTGAACAGGTATCCCGCAACACTGCGCGTACATTTGGTTTCAGGGAAATAAGATTCCCTACCTTCGAGAACACAGATCTTTTCCTGCGTTCAGTAGGCGAAACAACAGACGTTGTTCAGAAGGAAATGTACACTGTAATGGCTAAGGAAAGCAAGTTCACTCTCAGACCTGAAGGTACTGCAGGAGCTATCCGTGCAGTAATGCAGAACGGTATGCTCAACGATGCTCTTCCGCAGAAGGTTTTCTATCTTACTTCATGTTTCAGACACGAAAAGCCTCAGGCAGGAAGACTCAGAGAATTCCATCAGTTCGGTGCGGAAATGCTTGGAAGCGCCTCCCCTGCTGCTGATGCTGAAATGATCTCAATGGCACATAACCTGCTTGAATCACTCGGTCTTAAGAACATTGAGCTTAACATCAACTCCATCGGCTGTCCTGTCTGCCGTGCAAAGTACCACGCTGCTCTCAAAGAGTACTTCTCTGAAAAGAAGTCTGAACTCTGCGAAACATGTCACAGCCGTCTTGAAAAGAACCCGATGCGTATCCTCGACTGCAAGAGTCCGATATGCTCAGGCATTGCAAAGGATGCTCCTCTCATTCTTGACTTCCTCTGCGAGGAATGTTCAGAACACTTTGAACAGCTCAAGGGACTTCTCGATGCAATGAAAATAAGCTATAAAGTAAATCCTAAGATCGTTCGCGGACTTGACTACTACACAAAAACCGTTTTTGAATTCATCACAACAGACATCGGTGCCCAGGGTACAGTTCTCGGCGGTGGAAGATACGACGGTCTTATTGAACAGCTCGGCGGCGCACACACCCCTGCTCTTGGTTTTGCTGCAGGTCTTGAAAGACTTATACTTACCATGGAGAAACAGGGCGCACCGTTCATGGAAGAGCCAAAGTGTGATCTCTACATCGCTCCGATGGGTGCAGCTGCAATAAAGGAAGCTGTCCGTCTTGCAGGAGCTGCAAGAGCTGAAGGCTTTACTGCTGAATATGATCTCATGAACAAGAGCGTAAAGGCTCAGATGAAATATGCCAACAAGCTCGGCGCTGCCTATGTAATTGTTCTCGGTGACTCAGAACTTGAAAACAAGAGCGCCAAGCTTAAGAATATGGAAACCGGTGATGAAACAGAGATCTCACTCGGTGACTCATTTGCCGAAGACTTTTCTCTCCACGTTATAACAGCGCAGATAGCAAAAGAAGATAACGGTGAAATCATAAAATTTTAACAGAATCTCCGGCTCTGCCGGAGATTCTTATGTGACGGGACGTGAACGATCAACAGTTTCCGCTCCGCTTATAATAAAACTGAAAGGAATACTTAAAATGGCAGATAATATGCAGGGTCTTAAAAGGACTCATTACTGCGGTGAAGTTGACGGTATAGGCAAGGAAGTAGTCGTAGGCGGCTACGTACAGAAAATGCGTAATCTCGGAAATCTTATCTTCATAGATCTCCGTGACAGAACAGGTATCGTTCAGCTCGCATTCAACGACAACACTGACAGAGCGATTTTTGAAAAGGCAGCTTCATGCCGTGCGGAATTCGTTCTTATGGCTAAGGGTACAGTAGAGGAAAGATCAAGCAAGAACCCTGATCTTAAGACAGGTAACATCGAGATCATCGTAACTGATCTCCGTATTCTTGCAAAGGCTCAGACACCTCCTTTCGAGATCACAGATGAAACAAAGGTAAACGAAGAGCTCCGTCTCAAGTACCGTTTCCTTGATCTCCGCCGTCAGCCGCTCCAGAAGAACATCATGATGCGTCATGAGATTGCAAGAGCAGCAAGAGAATACTACTACGACCACGGATTTATTGAAATAGAAACTCCTATGATGATGAAGTCAACACCGGAAGGTGCCCGTGACTACCTCATCCCTTCAAGAGTACACAACGGCAAGTTCTACGCTCTTCCGCAGTCACCACAGATCTACAAGCAGCTTCTCATGATCGCCGGCTACGACAGATACATCCAGCTTGCAAGATGCTTCCGTGACGAGGACTTAAGAGCTGACAGACAGCCGGAATTCACTCAGATCGACCTTGAAATGTCATTCGTTGACGTTGAAGATATCCTCGAGATCACAGAAGGATTCGTTTCATACCTCTTCAAGAAGGTACTTAACGTTGACATCCCTGTTCCGCTTCCGAGACTTACATACACAGAAGCAATGAACAGATACGGTTCAGACAAACCT
>JBGUVZ010000399.1:0-4944 GCA_045220685.1 Oscillospiraceae bacterium
GCGAAGGCATGAAGCTTTCACTTGCATGCCGTAAGGAGATAGATGAAGCTAAGATGAAAATTACAGTAGCTGGAGAAAAAGATGGAACAGAAATATAAAGACATAATGGCGGGATATATCGCCGCTATTGAAAAGAATATTAAAAAATATACCGAGGACAGATCGGGCAACTCTGCTCAGAACCGTCTTACTGAAGCGATGCGCTATTCTCTTGAGGCAGGCGGCAAGCGCGTTCGTCCGGTACTGGTAACTGAATTCTGCAGACTCTGCGGAGGAACTGACGCTATGTCAGCAGCTCCTGCTGCAGCTATCGAGATGATACACACTGCCTCACTCATCCACGATGATCTTCCTGCGATGGACAATGATGATTTCAGACGAGGACGTCCGTCATGCCACAAGGCATACACAGAGGCTGAGGCAATACTTGCCGGAGATGCGCTCATCGTTCTGCCGTTCCAGATAATCGCTGAGGATGAGACACTTGACGGCGGCAAAAAGGCGAGAATCATCTCAGACCTTGCGGCTGCAACAGCAGTAACAGGTATGATCGGCGGACAGGCCATCGACATCGACAACGAGACAAGAACTGATGTTGATGAAGCAAATCTGAGATATATGTATTCTCTCAAGACAGGTGCTCTTATCAGAACTTCATGTCGCATGGGATGCATAGCAGCCGGTGCTTCCGAAGAAAAGATACAGCTCGCCGATGAATATGCGAAAAAGATCGGTCTGGCATTCCAGATCATTGATGATATACTTGACGTTACCTCAACAACCGAAGAACTTGGAAAACCTGTCGGAAGTGATGAGGAAAACAACAAGACAACATTTGTCACTGTTATGGGAATAGAGAAAGCAAAGGAAGAGGCCGACAGGCTGACAGGGGAGGCCATGGCTCTTCTTGATAAATTCGATGGCAGTGATTTTCTGAAAGCACTTACAATGGAACTGCTTGACAGACGAAAATAAGAGGCTTTAGCGGGATCTGGCTGGGGAACTGCTTTAAGCGGAACTAAAGGGAAGTATATTTTTATGTTTAACAATATTTTAGTGATCAGTGCGTCTTCATGGTTAGTGGCTCAGGTACTGAAGACTCTGATCCATGCAGTAAAGAACAAAAAAATCGCATGTGAAAGAATGATAGGTGCTGGCGGAATGCCAAGTTCGCACACAGCTATGGTGATAGCCGCACTTGTGACAACAGGACGTATTGACGGAGTGCATTCTTCAGTGTTCGGAATAGCGGCAGTTTTTTCAGCAGTCGTTATCTACGATGCACTTAACGTGAGACATGCTGCAGGTCTCCATGCAAAGGAACTCAATACAATAAACAGACTTTTTAATTTCAGAATAAGGGAAGAAAATTCAGAAAAGGTCGGCATAAAGGAACTTAACGAATTCCTTGGACATACCCCGAGCGAAGTAGTGGGCGGTGCCATTGTAGGCCTGCTGGTCGGATTTCTTTTCCCGATAAAATAAAGGGCAGTTGAATTAAAATGAACGAAACTAAACTTGAGAAGATCGATCTTCCGGGAGGTCTTAAGGATCTTTCCTATGACGAATGCAGAGATCTGTGTAAGGATATAAGGAACATTCTTATAAGGACTGTTTCAAAAAACGGCGGACATCTTGCCTCGAACCTTGGTGTAGTGGAACTGACACTTGCTATTCACAGGGTTTTCAATTCGCCTGATGACAAGATCGTATGGGACGTCGGACA
This sequence comes from Oscillospiraceae bacterium, assembly GCA_045220685.1. Lineage (GTDB taxonomy): Bacteria > Bacillota > Clostridia > Oscillospirales > Ruminococcaceae > HUN007. The sequence continues at coordinate 1,727 of JBGUVZ010000399.1, forward strand.
CCAGGCTTACACTCACAAGATCCTCACCGGAAGACTGGACCGCTTTTCAACCCTCAGACAGGAAAACGGCATTTCAGGTTTTCCTAAACCGAATGAATCGGAACACGATGCATTCGTAAGCGGTCACAGCAGTACATCGATCTCAGTTGCCTGCGGTATTGCCGAGGCTATGAAACTTGAAAATAAAAATAATCACGCGGTCGCTGTCATCGGTGACGGTGCGTTTACAGGCGGTCTGGCTTACGAAGGACTTAACAATGCCGGAAAGAGCCATAGTAATCTTATCGTTATCCTGAACCATAACGGCATGTCTATCTCGAAGAACGTAGGTGCTCTTGCAAAATATCTTTCTGCCATAAGAAACAAGGAAGGATATATGAACACCAAGAATGCCGTTGACCAGATGCTTAAGAAGACTCCGGTCGTTGGTCAGCCGATAAGCAAGGTGCTCAGTGCTTCAAAGTCAGCCATCAAGGGTGCAGTACTCAAAGGAAGCAACACGATGTTCGAGGATCTTGGTTTTGAATACCTCGGACCTGTGGACGGACATGACATCGAAGCGGTCGAGGAAGTTCTTAAGGTTGCACAGGCTATGCACAAGCCGGTGTTTGTACATGTGAACACCATAAAGGGCAAGGGCTATACTCCTGCTGAAAAGAATCCGGGCGAGTATCACGGTATACCTCGTTTTGATATTGCAACAGGAAACCCTGAGGTGAGCAGCGTTGATTCATTCTCATCAGAGTTCGGACGTGAACTGGCTGCCCTTGCAGGTGAAAATGATAAGATCTGTGCCGTTACTGCAGCAATGAAGTACGGAACAGGACTTCAGTTCTTTGCTGCAAAGTACAAGGAAAGATTTTTCGACGTTGGTATTGCAGAACAGCATGCAGTCACATACTGTGCCGGTCTTGCAAGTATGGGAATGGTACCTGTTTTTGCAGTTTATTCATCGTTTCTTCAGCGTGCCTATGACCAGATCGTTCATGACGCAGCGCTTTCACAGTGCCACATGGTTATAGGAATAGACAGAGCAGGATTTGTCGGTGAGGACGGCGAGACCCATCAGGGCGTTTTCGATGTGGCTATGCTTACATCTGTTCCGGGAGTAACAGTATTTTCACCTTCCGGCTATGACGAACTTAAGTATGATCTCAGAAGAGCCGTGAACGAACTTGACGGTCTTGTATGTCTGCGCTATCCACGCGGAAAGGACAGCACGGAAAGAGAGAAACAGGCTATCGAGTTTACTGACTATTCATTCATAAAACGCGACGGCGCGGAAGTTCTTCTTGTAAGCTACGGACGTACAGTTGAAAATGTTATAAGAGCTGCCGAGATACTTGAAAACATGTATTCGATAAAGTGCGATGTGCTCAAGCTTAACAGGATCTGGCCGCTTGACGGTGAGATGGTTAAGGAAGCTGCAGCCTACAGTAAGATCTTTTTCTTTGAGGAAGGCATGAAGAACGGCGGAATTGCCGAGCATCTTCTCAGTGCAGTATGCGGCGAAGGATTCTGCGGCAGATTCAGTATCACAGCAGTTGAAGGATTTATAAAGCAGGCATCCGTAGCGAGCCAGCTGAAAAAATACGGTCTGGATACTGATTCAGTTATCGATAAAGTAAAAGAAACGCTGATTTAGGCATAAATCAGCGCGGGGCACGGGGCGAAGCCCCGTAATCTCCCCACCCAAGCAATCCGGCGAAGCCGGATTGCTGACTAAAAACACTCTTCAGGGAGAATGATCTATGTCTGAGAACAGACTCGATGTTGAACTTTTTGAACGCGGCTTGTGCAAAAGCCGTGAACGTGCAAGACAGCTTATCAAAAACGGTTTTGTAACGGTTGACGGCAGAACATGTTCCAAGCCTGCATTTACTGTCACTGAGGAAAATGTGCTTGAAGTGACAGGTGAGGATCACAGCTATGTCGGCAGGGGCGGACTTAAGCTTGAAAAGGCGGTCGGTACTTTTGCCGTTGATCTTAAGGACAGGGTCTGTCTTGACATAGGTGCTTCCACCGGCGGATTTACGGAAGTCATGCTTTCAGGCGGTGCTTCAGAGGTGTACGCTCTTGATGTGGGACACGGACAGCTGGCTCCTGAACTCGCTTCTGATGAGCGAGTTGTGAACATGGAAAACACCAACATCCGTGAATCAGTGATAAATGATTTTGACAAACCGATCAGTTTCATTGCAACGGATGTTTCGTTTATTTCACTTAAGCTTGTTCTTCCTAAAATAAAGGAGCTTCTTGCGGAAAACGGTGAGGCAGTCGTTCTTATCAAGCCGCAGTTTGAAGCAGGAAAATCAAATCTTAACAAAAAAGGCGTTGTAAAGGATCCGAAGGTACACAGACAGGTCATAAATGATCTTACGGAATTTGCGTCAGTATGCGGATTCTGTGTTTCGGGTCTCTGTGTTTCACCGATAAAAGGCGGAACGGGCAATGCAGAATATCTTATGTATCTTAAACATAAAGACGGAAACAGTGTTCCGGTTTCATTCAGTGCAGATGAACTTGTAAGTGAGGCGTTAAGACAAGAAAAATGAAGATAGTTATTTTTCCGAATTTAAAGAAAAAGGATGCGTACAGCTGTACACTCGACGTATGTGATATTCTTGGAAAACTTGGTGCAGAGATCTCCATGGACAGCAAGTACCGTGAAACTTTTTCATTGCTTGAAAACATAAAATACGGTGATTTCAGAAAGCTTGCGGAAGAAGCTGATTTTGCTGTTGCCATAGGCGGAGACGGCACTATCCTTAAGTGTGCATCTGCCATGACCGGTACGGATACAAAACTTCTTGGCATAAACACAGGACGCCTCGGATTCATGGCGTCAGTCGAAAAGGATAATCTTAAAGTCCTTGAAAATCTTTTTTCCGGTGATTACAAGATATCGGAACGCATGCTTCTTGCTGTGGAAAATGAAGATGAAAACGGAAAGCAGATATTCCGTGCTCTCAATGATGTTGTAGTAACAAGCCGTTTTTCAAAGATCATGGAATTTGACGTTTATGTGGGCGATAATCTTATCGGAAGCTATCTCGGCGATGGTGTTGTATTCAGCACACCGACCGGTTCAACAGCCTATGCGCTTTCAGCAGGCGGACCGATAATCGAGCCTGAGCTTGAATGCCTCGAGATGAATCTTGTCTGTCCTCATTCACTCTTTGTCCGTCCGATGATCTTCAATGCTGACAGCGTTATAA
>JBGUVZ010000400.1:0-3412 GCA_045220685.1 Oscillospiraceae bacterium
CCGAAGGCATACCTTTGCTTATCCGGAAAAATAGTCTCCCCACTCTTTCCAGCTGACATACGCAGTATCATTAACATTCATGCTTATGTCACCAAGATAAAATACTGCATTTCTTACATCAGTATCTTTACGCATTTCTGTATATTTTCTTGTATTCGCAGAAAGCTTGCTTTCCGAAGAAACAGAACTTTTTATTTCAACTGCAAATGTATGTTTCCAGTCAGCAATAGTATCCACTTCAAATCCACTGGCATCTCTGAAAAAAGTAAGATTCGCTCTCCTGCCCTGATTCATCCTGTATTTCAGCATTTCTGCTACCGCTGTCGTCTCAACCACGGCACCTTTATACTGACTCAGAAGAAGTTCTTCTTTTGAATCGATACGAAGAAGATGACAAAGCAGTCCTGAATCAACGAAATAAAGTTTCGGCGTCTTGACAACAGACCTGCCGAGATTGTTTGAATCCGGTTCAAGGAGATGAATAATGTACGATGATTCAAGTATCGAAATCCAGCTCTTCACTGTAGGCTGAGAAACTCCGACCTGTTTTGCGATACTATCCATCGAAAGCAACTGGCCGCTGTAAACAGCACACATCTGAATGAATTTTCTGAATACAGATAAATTTGAAGGATTAATCATATCTTTTACATCAAGGTCAAGGTATGTGTCAATGTAGCTTTCATACCAGTCTTCAGCGATATAATGCTTTTCCCTGTCATAAAGAGGAGGATACTGACCGCCGAATATGAGATCATAAGGTTTTTCCGGAAGCATTTCCGCATCCTTTAATTCCTTTATGGAAAGCGGAAGCAGTTTCAGAAAAGCTGCCCTTCCTGCAAGACTGTCAGTCATATTTTCTTTCAGTCTGAACTGACTTGACCCAGTAAGTATGTATTTGCCTGGAGTAAACTCCGAACTGTCAGTATTAAGTTTAAGTGCATCGAATATCTCCGGTACTTTCTGTGCCTCGTCAATGATTGCTCCATCCGGAAAAGCTTCGATAAAATCCGCAGGATTCGACGCAGCAAGTTCACGCATATTCCTGTCATCAAAAGTGACATACTTCTTATCCGGAAAGGTCATTCTTGTCAGTGTAGTCTTCCCGCTTTGTCTCGGTCCTGTTATCCCTACTATCGGAAACTGCGTGGCAAGACGTTCAAGTGTTTCTCTGGCTGTACGGTTTATCATAATAGATCATCGCCTCCTGTATTGCTATGTTTTATGAATTTTATTGTTTACAGAATCAAAAATTCAAAGTCTAAGCTACCTGAATTTCAAAGTTTAGTTATATTAAAATTCAAAGTTTCTATGTATTATAATTCAAAGTATACCACTATAAAAATTCAAAGTCAATGGTAGTTTTCAGGATAGCCGGCACAATGATACCTGCTGCTGAAATAAAAAAAGAATCTCCATAAAAATATTTAACCGGAAGCATACCTAAGAATGCTTCCGGTTTTCTATAGCATGCAGAAGGCATACATTTAAAATGGTGGTGCCTCCGGCACAATTGTAAAAACAGTTACGCTGACTTCGATACATTCACGCTAATAATCGGATTTATAATCCAATATCATGTTTCTATCCAATACTAGTTCGCAATAATTTATTATTAATTCCGTTAAGCCGAAATCATATCTCAAATTTATTCAATAATTTATCGTTGACAAACCTGAGATATTGAATTATAATAATCATATTATCAAGTAAAAGGAGAAACACAAATGAATACTGAATCCGTCTTAAAGAATCCGTCACGTTTTAAAGCTTTGCTCATAGAAAAGATCGCTTATGATAGACATAAGTCCCCTTATCGTTCCATACTGGATTGTACTTTTGAAGATGTTGCCAGAGAACGTCGAATTGGTATATTAAGTGCCCGTTTTGAAGGGTACGAAAATAGTTTAGTTTCAAGCCTAATGGAATTTGTAACAGCTGAAAAGATTACAATAGATAAAGCTGCCGAATGTGCCGGTATGACAACGGAATATTTCAGAAAAAAATCTCAGGAAATCTTAAGCGAAAAATTACATGCAGAAAACGATGATAACGATTCAGAATCTTCAAATTACAAACCACTCAGTGATTCTGAATTAAAGTCTATTATGATGCGTTATATAGAAAGAGGATATTCTTTACCTGCTATTGCTGGCTACACATCTAAACCCGTTAAAAGAGTTGAAGAAATAACAGGATTAAAATCTGAAGTATCGCAGCTGGAATATGATATTATAAATGATCTTTTAGAGTTCAGATACGACGTAAAAAAAGAAGTTCTTATAGATGCTATAACTGATCTGATCAATGAAGGAATCCTGAGTGTTTCAGAAGCTGCTGACAGAATGAAAATGAAATTAGAGGACTTCTTGAACGAAACAGGACTGAATAAAAAATGCTCATCTGACGGAAAGCTAATGAACAAAACAAGCCTGGACATTATCATCGATAAATGTATGAACTCTCTTGTCGCTAATATCAATACTACCGATATCGGATTATTCAATTATATTATTAGCAAAGGATTTTACGATCCTACTGAATGGTTATCTGACTACATTGATAAAACAACTAATGAAAGTGTGTAAACAATGAACCACGCAAGTGACAAACCTGTATATAGCGAAGGAGATCATGCTGTATTAAGCACTGAGGTAATGGAACGCCGTGATGAAAAGCTTCGATTAAAGGCACATCTTGATCTTGCTGAGAAAGAACGTCTGGCAGGTACCCCAGGATATTCTTTTGAAGAAGTACAGAATAAATTAATGGAGAAATTCTGATGAATACAATAATTAAATTTAATCATATAATCAAGTAAAAGGAGTAGTACAAATGGAAATTGAATCAGTCTTAAAGAGTCCCTCACGTTTTTTTGCTTTGTTTAGATTAAAAATCGCATATGATGATTCCAAATCTCCTAAACACCCAGTTTTAAATTTTTCCATGGAATATATGGCGAGACTGCACCGAGAGATTTTATTAAGAACTCAGTTTGACAGAGAAGAAAAACAAATAGTTTCATTCCTTACGGATCTTGCAGAAGCAGAAAAAATCACAATAGATAAAGCAGCTGAATGTGCAGGAATGACAACTGAAACATTCAGAAAAAAATCCAGGGAAATCAAAAGTGAAAAAGGACATGTAAAAAGCGGTTCTACCATTTCAGAATCTACAGATTACACAGGACTAAACGATTCTGAACTCAAACCTATTATGTTGCGTTATATTAACAATCAGCATTCAATAGCTACTGTTGCTGCATACACATCTAAAACAATTGAAAGAATTGAAGAAATAACAGGTTTAAAATCTGAAGTATCACAGCTGGAATACGATATTATAAATGATCTTTTAGAATTCAGACGCGACATTAAAAAAGAAGATATTATATCAAGTGCCGTCAGCCTTA
>JBGUVZ010000401.1:0-2583 GCA_045220685.1 Oscillospiraceae bacterium
CTTGCGGTTATAAACGCTGCCGAGGTCGTTTTTGTACCACTCAAATTCTTCCTTCAAGCCCTGTTCGAGAGGAACGGTATCGGGCATAAGCCCGTTTTGTTTACTTACGTCAAGTACATATTCATAATCATAGAAGCAGAAGTAATCCCGCTGCGGAATATCTTTGCTTACGCTGACAAACTCAACGGTTTTACCGGCAACTTTATAGCATAACTCAACCCATTCTTTGACGGTTACAATATCCTTATTGCCGACATTAAAAACGTGTTCTTTTGGGCGTTTATCTATCAGGATTTCAACGAAGCGGCAGAGGTCAGAAACATTGAAGAATTGTAGCTTCATATCTCCGTTTTGCGGAATATAAAATGGTCTGTCCTGCATAGCGCAGTCAAACGGAAAGGCTTCACGGTAGAGATTCTCATATACGCCGTAGAAATACGGTGGACGGAGAATGTATGCGTTCGGTACGTTTGCTTGTAAGTATTGCTCTGCTCTCAGCTTGTTCGTTCCGTAATCCCCCCAAACAGAGTTATATCCGCAGGACTGTTCCTCTGTAAACGGTTGAGGATTCGTTTCGGGATAGACAGCACTGGAGCTGATGAAAATGTAATCATCAAAGGTAATGCCCGAATTGAGCAGCGTTTTAATATGTTCTTCTGTATAAGCGGTGATGTCGAGAATCAGGTCAAAGTGCTTGCCGTTGAGCCTCTCGCCTAAAGCTGTTCTGTCACAGCTAATATGCGTTACGCCGTTTACCTGTGGTCTGCTACCACGGTTGATCACAGTAATATCATCGCCTTTAGCAACAAAACACTCCGCCACATATCTACTTACAAAGGTTGTTCCGCCTGTGATAAGAATTTTCATAACTACTCCTTTCAGAATCAAGCCCATTTTTCATCAATATAATTCTATCACGAATCCGAAAATATGGCAATAGAAAACGCCGCCAAGCAGGAGATTATCCCACTTGGCGGCTTTGACTATATTTCTAATTCTGTACGTTTATTCTGTACGTTTATCGGAACCACCTTACTCAGAAAAGAATTCTACAGAATGATCTCTGTAAGATAAAACGATTTTATATTTGTCAACTGTACCGGTGACCGTAAACTTCATTTTGTTGTGATCATCATCGTCAACGGTGATCTCGGCGTGACCGTCGGAAAAATCTTCGGTAATATCCTCGTGTATATCTGCCGACATCCAGCTTAGAAATACTCTGTTTGATTCCTGAACGACCCTCGGATCTTTCTCGGCAATCTGAATTTCAATATCCGAATTGCTGTCTATCGCATATTGACCATCATATTCAATTCCTTCTTTTATACCGTTTCCGTAATCAATAATGAGTTCCTGAGAACCAAGCTCGCCGTTTTCATCATACTTGTCAATCAGCTTTGCATTATTATCGCTGCCATTGACGGTTGCGGTCACGAGATGTTCTATCCAAGTCGCTCCCGTAGCGGCATAAGCGACGGCGTTGCTTATAACTAACACCATTATTATTGCGGCGGCAACAAAGGCTACTTTTCTGATTGCATAAATCTTCTTTTTTGTTTTGTTATTAGTCATATTCTGCACCTTCATTATCAGTTTATCAGATGCGTGGACTTCGTCAAAAACACTTTGATAGAACTCATGATTGCTTTTATACTGATTCATAACCACGCCTCCTTTAATTTTTCTTTCAGTATGTTTCGTGCTCTCATCAGTCGAGATTGTACGCCGCTTTCCGAAATATTAAGAATATCCGCAATTTCCTTGCATGTATAGCTTTCGTAGTAATACAAATGCAGTACCGTGCTGTACTTTTTTGGTAACTTCATTACTTCACTGAACAGTTCTTGCTTTTCTGACTCTATGTATGCAGGCTCTTCGTTCAGCTCGTCGATGGATGTAACATTTCTGTGCCAAAAGGATTTCCATATGTTCTTACATTCATTGATCGCCGACCTGATAAGCCATTTTCTTATGTGTTCGTCGTCAGCAAACTGAGTATCGGTTTTCAGAAGCTTCAAAAAAGTATTTTGAACAGCGTCCTCAGCGTCATTTTTGTTTTTGCAATAACTGAGCGTTGCTCTGTATACGACATCAGTATATTTCCTTGCAATTCTGTTAAACTCGGCAGCTTCCATACATCTCCCTCCTGTCTGAGATAATTGCAACGAAAAGGATCGTTCACCTTTCGCTGCTTTTGAAAGACCTTTCACTATACTAACAACTCAAAACAGCAAAATATCCCAAAATCTTAAAAAATTTTTACACTGTAATAACAATACCATAGAAAAGCTGATTTCGCAACAGAAAACGCCGCCAAGCAGGAGATCATCCCGCTTGACGGTGTTGCAGATTAGGTATAAATCAACTCTGCATTTACAATCTCCGTTGCACGGATACGGATATTGTTCATTCGTTTCACCCACAGCATTTGATCATCTGCCTTGAGCTGTTCAGTTACGCCTTCCTTTTTGGCAAGTTGTTCTACCAACCGAAAGAATAGTTCCTCAGCCTGTTCATCAATATTGGCAAGGTAAGCAGTGAGCTTACAGCCTGTCAGCAAGTTCGTATAGCGAATTTTAT
>JBGUVZ010000402.1:0-7901 GCA_045220685.1 Oscillospiraceae bacterium
AATTATTATATCATTGTTACCAGAGAAAATCTTGAAACACTGCTGTTCAGTGCTGATGAGATATACGGAATACGAAGCACCGGAAAATACGGCGGTCTGACACCGGTTTATCATCAGTTTTATCGGATTTATGATTTTGGACGTTCAGAACAGTATCCTGTAAAATGAGAATTATAAAACTGAAGGTGTACGGAAAAAGATAATCGAATGTATTGAACAGATAAATTTCAGTTCATAAATAGAAGAGCCGGCGTTAATGGTTTTATACCGTTATCGCCGGTTATTTGTATTGTTGGAAAAAATGGTTTGCAAAACAAGTTTAAAGAGTATGGATTCCAAGCTCTATTGGATGATAAAACTTTGAAAAAACGCAAATAATCAACTTCTCTTTTTCGGTAAGAGAATCTTTTTTGGTGGCGAAGAAATCAAAACCACCCGTTAAACGGGTGGTTTGTACTGGCCCTATAAGGGCCTGCTACTGACCTGCCCCTTAAGTGGGCTGAGAATAGGACTACCAACCGCATTTCATTCTCAGTTACCCCTAAAGGGGTTTGTTTTTTTACTTCTTATACTTTTCACCCGTAAACGGGTCTGTTGTTTCAAATAGACTTAACTGGTCACTTGCTATGTCCTCATCCAACTGATTCCTTATGTACTCTTCTATTTTCTTTTTATTCTTTCCTACTGTATCTACATAGTATCCTCTGCACCAGAAATGTCTGTTTCCATACTTATACTTTAAATTCGCATGTCTGTCAAATATCATCAGCGAACTCTTTCCTTTCAGATACCCCATGATCTGCGATACGCTATACTTTGGTGGTATTGATAACAGCATGTGTATATGATCCGGACATGCCTCTGCTTCTATTATCTCTACACCTTTCTGTTCACATAGTTTCCTTAGTATCCTTCCTATATCCGTCTTTATTTTCCCGTATATCTCCATCCTTCTGTACTTTGGCGCAAATACTACATGGTACTTGCAATTCCACCTAGAATGTGCTAAACTACTTATGTCGTCTTTTTTCACGACGGTACCTCCTTAGTTTTTTTGTTAGGTTGGCAGACCTTAACATTATTATAACTCTGGAGGTTATTTTTTGTCTATAGCTAAAGCTTTTAGAACCACCTGCATAGCAGGTGGTTTTCTGTAACCAAAAAGGTACCAGGCATTCTTTGAACGCCTGGTACTATTATAAGCTGCTGCAAGCAGCAGCAACATTATTATTGCGATACCACTGGCTATTTTTCTTTAATATCTTGGTTTATTTTTTCTTGTATATATTCTTTATTTGATACTCGGTTTTGGACTCGTTGGTATGTTTCTCTGCAACCTCAACATGATAACTTGGTCGATTTACTTTTTTGTGATGACGAGCTTCCTTGCGCTGCTGCTTAGCTATGTCATTTTCAGCAACTTCATAAGTTAATTTATGTTTGTCATCTTCCGTCATCCATTCTTCATACACTGGCTGTTCTGTTCTGTCATATATATCAGCATCAAAAGAAAGAATCTCCGGATCATATTTATCTTTACGGTCCCATTTTTCTTTTACTTCAAGATTGGTAATACTAATCCATTTGTTTTTCGTATCAATGTTATCATTATGAATACGATCTCTTACAAGAAATATTGCCTTAGATTCAAGATATCTCGCTCTCGCAATTTCATCATCAGAATACTTTGCTTTTTTATTGCGAGTATTTATTCCAACTTTATTATCTTCACTCATGCCAGAGCTTTTGTACTTATGCACTGATTTCTGGTTCTTCTGAGCGCCATAACTTTGATTTGAAGTTTGTTGGGTTATATCAGATGTATTAGTCCTTTTGGTTTTACTATCTGATTTTCGGTTATTATTCATATGATTTTCTCCTTGTCGTTAAACCATTCGAGTAGTTTCCGTCCAGTTTCAGTTATTTCATAATATAAATAAATTCTGCCTTCATCGTCTTTTTCAGTGGAATTTTTCACAGTATCTCCACATTGTAGATTAAGAAGCCTGAAATCACATCTTTTATGTATATCAGAATTTTCTTTATCAAACAATTTATCATGAAGAGTTCTGTTGTTACAAGGACATAAGAATGGCAGTCTATTATGAAATTCTTCAGTGAGAGTGCACTTCTTATCTGAAGGATTATAAACACTTACAAGTACTTTATCATTAACTAATTCTTTTAGAACCTTATGTGTTTCAGTGATATTAATGTTAATGTTAAGTGCGATTTCATCAAGTATAGCTTGATCATCCCAGTCAGTAAAGTCACGATCATATGTTTTATAACCATTATCGATAAAATCGCATATCTGTTCTTTAGTAAGCCGACACAGATCAAATTCTTTTTCAGGATTCAGCTTAAGTATTTTAAGAAGAAAATCAGTTTTTATATATTTCAGAACTTGCTGTAATTTTTCTGATATAATCATAAACTGAATGCTGCCGACAGAATTGATGAACTCGAATGGTATTTTTTTTAAATCATCTTTAAAAGTGGAGGTAGTAAAATTATCTTCCGAAAGATATTCTGAATCATAAATATAAAGAAGTCCGAACAAATCCTGTTCTTTTAAGTTTAAATGAAGAGAAGAAACTATTTCATTAGTCTCTTTATCAAACAGAAAATCAGGCCAGTTATTTGGCTCCTCAGGCAAAGCTCTTATTATTTCAGCTAAAATATCAGCTTCTGGAATATTCAAGTGTTTTGCCAAAGGTTTGATGACTTCAAGTTTAGGCATTACTTTTCCTGATTCCCAGTTTTGAACTGTATTTTTAGTAACTGAAAGTTTAGTGGCGAGAGATTCCTGAGTAAGACCTGCTAGTTTTCTTTTATTTTTTAAGTAGCTACCAAAAATATTCATTTTTTATCCCTCCAATGGAATTATATCATATTGAATGAGTGAAGTCAACACAATAAGATTTGGTTTACAACCAAATATATTTTGGCGTTAATCAATTGCGGTATGAACTTTAATTTAATAAGTGTACAATTGACTTTGTAACTTTTATGCGCTTTTTCTAAAACTAATATACCGTATCTTGATACATGTTTATATCCAGATATGATATGAATAGATTTAATGTATCAAAGTGCAAAAAAGGAATGGACGTATCCATGATAGACAAAAAGAAAAGATAGGATAGATAAATAAAGAGAACAAAGAAAACAGCAAAACGAGTGATAATTCTGCATCTACAGAGATTTCTGCAGATGCAGAAATTTTTAAAATCGTAAACAAGCATTCACTTGTGTGCAGCTTGACAAAATCGGGATTTTGTGGTATTGTATAGTTGATAGAAAAATATTTTGATTTAAGAACTTCTAAACGAAAAAGGTGGTGTTTTATAGTTTGTCAGAAGAACATAGAATTGATTATCATGCCGGTTTAGTTGCCGCACTAAAAACAAAATATGATGATCAATTTGTTTTTATGGAAACCATTAAAGAATTAATTTTAGGAGAACAGCCACCTAGACTGGATGCAGTTGTATTAAAGAAAGAAACGAATCATCATTTAAATGATGAAATTGGTTGCTTCTTTCATGAACACAATGTGTTTGAGTTTAAAGGATATGGTGATGGAATTAATATCAATGACATTTATAAAATTGAAGGATACGCTCTTTTTTATATGACCATTGACAGAAAAGTAAATGAGATTCCATTTGGAGCAATAACTATAACTGTTTTACAGTATAGATTTCCAAGAGAAGTTTTGAAAGCACTTGAAGCTAACGGATGTATTGTAAATCAAAGAAGCGAAGGAATTTATGAAGTTTCAGGCGGTCCTGTTATTTTCCCTTTTCAGATAGTTGATGCAGTAGTTTTGGGAGAAGACTGGGATATCCTGAAGGTACTGGTTCCAGGAGCTACTGAAAAACAGATTGAAAAAATTCAGACAGAGTATGCACATGCAGACAGCAATGTACTCAAACAGCATTTAGCAGATGTGCTCAGAACTGCTTTTGAAAGCAACAGAACAGTATTTAAAAAAATGAAGGAGGAAGGTAAAATGAGCGAAGCAGTAGAATTTGTTTTTAAGGAAGAGATTCAGGAAATAGCTGACAAGAAAGAAGAAAAAACGATTGAAAATATGCTTAAAGATAATGTTAAAGTATCTGCTATAGCAAAATGGACCGGTGCTTCTTCTGACAAAATAATTGCGATTGCCAAAAAAATAGGATTAAATTCGATAGCTTTATAATTTTTATTACTGTATTTATACGAAACAAGATCACTGCAACGGCGTGCTTATATAATGTTAAAATAACCAACGGGACAAATGATGATTTATCTGTCCCGTTGATTTTTAGTAATAAACGATTATCAGCTTCTTCTGTATAGCAGGATAGTGAGTTTTCTTAGGAGAGTGTGTCAAGTCAGAGGTTTTGAAACTGGAACAAGAATATTAACAGCCGGCGTTAAAGGTTTTATACCGTTAACGCCGGTTCTTTTTGTATTGTGAGCGATATTGTACAAAACTGGAAATGTTTTAAACGAAAAAATTTATAATTCCTCTTGACAAACTGATATAACTGTTCTATACTGTATATATAACATATAAACAGTTCGAAGCTGAAAGGGGGATGACGTATTGAAGATATATCAGAATTCAAACGAGCCTATCTACAAGCAGATAGCCGCACAGCTGAAGGAACAGATACTTACCGGTAAACTGAAATCCGGGGATCCGCTGCCTTCAATCAGGGGACTTGCACAGGATCTGAAGATCAGTGTAATAACTACGATGAAGGCATATGAGGAACTGTCAGCGGAGGGGCTGGTCACTGCTTCGAAGGGGAAGGGATATTACGTGAACGCACAGGACGAGAACATGCTGAAGGAACAGCATATGCGGCAGGTCGAGGAAAACCTTATGGATGCAATACACTCGGCGAAAATTGCAGGTATGGGGCTTTCCGAGGTTTCGGATATTCTGGGGACGCTATGGAATATGGATGATTAAAAAAGGAGAATGGCTATGAAAAACGCAGTAGAGATAAAAGGAATAACAAGAAATTATAAAAACTTCACGCTGGGTGAGGTGAATGCAAGCATTCCGTGCGGATTTGCAACAGCGCTTATCGGTGCAAACGGTGCCGGCAAGACCACACTTATCGATATTCTCTGCGGAGTGAATTTCAAAGACGGCGGCGAGGCTGTTTACTTTGAAAACATGACAGATATCGATGACGAAAAGCTCAGAAACAGGATCGGTTACTGTTCATCCACAGACTTTTTACCGGTATACTGGAGTTTAAAAAATGTTGCTGTTTCAATGGAAACTGCCTTCGATAACTTCGACAGAAAGAAATTCAAGGATCTTTGCAAACGATTTGATCTCGGTGATCCGGATGACAAGAAACAGCAAAAGATCGTAAAGCTTTCAGACGGTAACAAGATGAGGACCTATCTTGCCGGAGTTCTTGCAAGGGATACCGATTTGCTTGTACTCGACGAACCGGCATCTTCACTGGATCCGCTTGCACGTGATCTTCTCTGTGAACTTTTCAGGGAATATCTCAGTGAACGCGACGGCGAACGTTCGATCCTTTTCTCAACCCACAACATTGCAGACATGGAATTCGCCACAGACTATGCGGTGTTCATGTCAAAGGGAAAAGTGGTTGAGGAAGGTTTCGTTGAAGATCTCAAGCAGAAGTACGTTCTCGTACACGGTGATGCCGAGAATGCGGAAAAAGCAAAACATCTTATGATCTCATTCTCAGGGAACAAAACAAGTTTCGAAGGAATAGCTTTTGCAGAAGACGCAGATGCCCTTCGCGAACTTGACGCGGCAGTTGAAATTCCGACATTACAGCAGTTAAGCGTCGGAATACTGAGAAAGGCGGAGTCATATGGAAAAGAATAATTCAAAGATCGGTATTGCAGATGCAATGAAGATATACAACGGATGTAATCCGGTAAAAATTACGATAAGTTTATGGGGTATAGTTACTCTGCTGTTTCTTCTTATGTATTTCATTTTTAGGTTTGTATTTGGTTCAACGATCGGAGTTATTGCTGAGGGAGACGGTGAAGTATTAAACGGAGTAAGCAGAACGACTTTTACGATGTTTATGTTTTTTACAGGTGCTATCGGTAATTTTATATTTCAGATGCAGGAGTTTTATAAGAAATCACCAGGTGGTAAATATTTTCGTTCCGTACGCGGTGGCTTCGGAACATACAGCAGGATGAAGACGGGGCAGCTTTTGCAGTGTATCTGTGGTCAGGCATTGTTTGCATGCATAATATTATTGCTAAATACAGTTTTTCATATGGTGATTGGCGTCTTAGGGGTATGTGTTACTGTTTTCCTTGTATCACTAATCGGAACAGCGACCGGAAGACTGATCTGCACGATAGAAAATCTGACAGTTAAAGCTCTGTCATTCTTTCCGGTGATGGGCTTTTATATGCTTGCATGTGCATTTATTGTTGGCATGACAGACGGACATCTTTCAACTATACATATTATCCTTCTGGTACTTGCTGTGATACTGCTGACATTTACACATTTTACTGATCTGAAGAATTTCAGAAAAAAATACTGGTATGACTAAGGGGGAATATATATATGAAAAGCACATTAAAGGCTTTGAAATACACTTTTCTTCAGATAAACAGACCGGCTACCTGGCTGATGATGCTGGGCTATTCCACTTTCTGTATGGGCCTGATTTTTTTTATACTGTATGAAGTATCTAAAAGCAAATTTGATTCTCTGTCACTTAAAATTCCTATGATGTGTTCATTGAGCTCAATATTATTCCCTATGGTAATTATATTCAAGTGGCATACAGGTAGCTGCAAATACCATTATTCTTTAAGCTTTGCAAAGAAACTGCACACTGTTGTTCCGGTAATATTCTCTTTTACACTGAGTATTGCAATTTGTATTCTCTTAATTGCTTTAGCTGGCAGGGGCTGGGGAAGAGCATCGCTGGCTGCTGTGATACTTTTTTCTTCCGCAGAATTTTCTCTGATCGGTATTGCTGCGTCATTCTGCAGTACAAGAGTTCGGGATTTCCTTATATCTTTAATTCTTGCATTTGTTTTTGGCCAATGTCTGACAGATGGCATGATCAAAGCGATTACTGATGTTTTCTCAGTCACAATTGCGATCGTAATTTCCGTGCTTATTTTCGTACTATCGATCGCTTTTACGGTATTTTACCTGAACAGGTTATGGAAGAATAAATCACGTTATATAAAATTAAAGAACGATAATTTTCTGGTTGGAAAGTAATGACCTGATCAGACTTATAACAGGCAAAGATAAAATAGAGACAAAATAAATAAGAACAAAAGAAAGATAAAAAAAGTATTCCCCGGATCGATGCGGTCCGGGGAATTTTCGTTAGTATACTTTTCTTTCAGCCTTCATTGCCTTCTTGCGTTCGTACATGTTCTGGTCGGCACGTTTGAAGACGTCGTCGGTGGATTTGTCTGTTGCCGGATCGAACATGGCGTATCCGAATGCTGCGGATATTTTCTCCCACGGGAGAAGTGAATCGTCAGCTGCCAGTTCGCTTAATCTGTTGTTGAAGGTTTTTTCGAGTTCGTTAATGTTTTTGTAGTCGTCGTTTTTGAGTATTACGGCAAATTCATCACCGCCGATACGGAAAACAGGGGAGTGGGCGAAGACTTTGCACACAAGTTTTGTAAGTCCAATGATTGCTATATTGCCCTGCTCATGTCCGTAAGTATCGTTTAAATACTTAAGGAAGTTTAAGTCTATCATTCCGATGCCGTATTCAGTAAGGCCGTTCTTTGCCTCTTCTTCAAGCTTTTCGATCTCCTTGTCGTATGCAGTACGGTTTCTGATACCTGTCAGCGAGTCGCGCTGAGCAAGCTGCTGTACAGAAGTAAGCTGCTGTTCGGTACGTGTC
>JBGUVZ010000403.1:0-2749 GCA_045220685.1 Oscillospiraceae bacterium
CGGTTTGGCCGGAGAGGGGTGGCGGGGCTCCGCCCCGGACCCCACGCTGATTTATGAATAAATCAGCGTTTTCCTCATGTATATTATTCTATCATAAATGCATAAGAAAATCCAGCACAATTTTATAGAAACATACATCACAACAGCGTAAAGTGTATATTACTACACATTGTTCGGTTATGTAGAATTATTCATCACTGTTTAGTGTAAATCACCAAAAACGAAACATTAAAAAACAGACAAATATTTGTCTGATAATTCTTTACGTACAATTTTCACTTGTTTTTCTCTGCCATTTTCTGTCATTTATCCATTTCAAAAGCATAGTTTTATACAATATCCGTCACGGAATATAGATTTTTTCTAAGTAATATGCTATAATATGTACGTGAAAGTTAATCGTGGTCAGTAAACTGACTGATCAAATCAAAAATCTCAAAACAAGTTTTACCGAGGAGAGATAGTATGAACAGAAAACCTGTAATTATTACAGTTGTACTACTGGTGGCTATAGCAGGCTGTGTTGAGCTTAAATTAATAACTGACAAAGCTTCAAAACCTGATTCGATCCAGGTTTCGTTATCGGAAGAGGCTCCTCAGAATGCAGGGCACAAGGACAACCCAATTGTTGTATCGCAGGCAGAGGGACTGAAGTATTTTTACGAAGGAGTCAGTGCTTCTGAAAAGGATTATCAGAAAGTCGGTACTGATCTGCTGACTGTACTCGACAAAATCGAAAAAATGAGTCAGTGTACCATCAGCAAAAACATTGATATAAAACGTGAAGAAAACGACGTCGAATACTATAAGGTAAATGACAAGTCATTCGGAAATATTTCAGACATGAGATCGTATTTAAAAGCCAGCGTTACCGATTCCCTTCTTAAAGAAAGATATAACGTTATGCTCGACGGCGAGGCACCTGTTTTCATGGAATTTGAAGATGGTCTTTACGTTAAGCGCAGAAATGATCCGGCAAAGGGATTTGAATGGGAAAAGAATGATGACAAAAGCATAAAACTTGCAGTCATCGGAAAAGAAGAAGGAAAATTTAAAATTTCAGCTACAGGCTACACTATAGAAATCGTCGACGAAGGCGGTATCTGGAAAGTTAATTCAATAACAAAATAAAAAATCTAATCCGGTTCTTGAGAAAAAAGAGCCGGATTTTTTCATTACGAATAATAAATATTTAAACGCTTATAAAAAATAATCAGCATATCCAGTCTATTCAAAACTACACTGGATATGCTGATATGTTTATGTTATAAAACTTTGATCAATCACCATACTGAAACTTTTGAAGAAAATACCTTCTGAGTTCCTTTGTAGAGCGCCATGTTAAGATCTGTCGGAATGAAGCTTCCTTCACTGTAGACCGGAACACATTCATACCTGTCGGCTGTGCCGTCACTAAGCATTTTTTCTGCAATGATGTCATTCCTGTTTTTCAGTTCAGCAACAGGAAGCGGAACAAAGAGACGGTTTTCATCAGGCACCGGAGCACCGGTAAACTCAGGAACGATAACAGTCTGCTCGACTGAACCATCACTGTAACTGCGAAGCGCCTTGCCGAGAGAATCAACGTCCTGTACATTGGTAAGCTTAAGACTCTGAATAATACTGTACTTCAGTTCGTTCTCATATTCCCACGGAGACTTGGCATCTGCACTCGGGCATACACTGATAACTTCATTTTCACGGATAACGATACAAACGCTGTCTTCCATAATAAAATCTGCTTCAAAAAGAAGAACATATGCAGTGTCACCGCCGTGAGGAGGCGGAATGATAAGTCTGCCGGAATGAAGTTTATTGATAAAGCTTCTGCCGTCACCTGAAAACTTTACTGTCATCTCAGAGTTCTGAACAAATCTTTTGAGTTTGTCGGAAAGCTTTTTCACAAGACTGTCAGGCATATTGCACGCCTGAGTTATGCATTTATCAAGATAATCATTGTAAAGTCCAGGTGCTTTACAGATTATAAGATCCTGCTCAAAGGTCTCAGAGTACCTTTTTTCATCTGAATCTGTTTCATCCATTAATCCCGAAGCATCCCATTCTACAGTGATCTTGTAGTTTCTGAATGCCTGTTCGATCTTCTCCTCTACCTTTTTAAAAATATCAGGAGTATAGTCGATACAGTAGTATACTTTCCACGGATTTCTTATCTGAATATAATAATCGTTCTCAAACTTTCTGCCGCTGTCCCCTGACACTGTGCTGCCGGATCTGTAATAGTCCTCAAGGAAACCCTGAATGTCATCAGCAAAATCACGGCTGCTTACCTGACTCTTCATTTTTTCCCGAATGAAAGCTGCAGGTTCAGCATCATCTGCAAGAAGCGGTTTAGTATCAATACATTCAAGAAGCCTTTCACTGAGATGTCCGTTTCTTGCTGCCCACATGAACAGATAGGAAACCGGTGTGCATGCATAGGTGCGAATCTTCATATCATCATAATCGCCAAGTGATTCGCGGTTTTTATCATTTGCAAGGCAGTACTCCTCAGTTACCTTATCCTTTACAGTATTGTAATCAAACATGAGGTCGTTTTCCCTGCCTGCATAGAGAACTTCTTTCTTTGCGTAAGTAACCGGCTTAAGAGGTACCTGCGGAATATCAGGTTTACGTATTTCAATGACAGGTTCCTCAGGTTCTGAAGGTTTATCCTGCGGTGTTTCGCTTTCATATTCAGCTTCTTCAAGTTTTTTCTGTTTAATTACGTAGCTGGCTATGATAGCACCCT